>CAYVLM010000007.1:0-7891 GCA_964452225.1 uncultured Steroidobacteraceae bacterium
AGGGAGACGGCCTCGTCCGATCGCTGGAGCTCTGCGAACAGCGCGGCCAGCGCGGGGTCGGGTTGCGTCTCCCCCGCCGGCGGCCCCGGCAGAGCCGCCAGCTCGGCCCTGATCGCCTCGCTCGATCGGCCGCTCAGGACCATCGGCTCGGGACGATGCTCCCAGCCCTCGACGGCGGCAGCCACCGCATCTGCGCGGGCGTCGCGTTCGGCGAGACCGGGCGGCGCGGCGGGGTAGCGCGACGAGAGCAGGGTGGCGCGCTCCGCGAGCGAGCCGGCACGGGTTGCCTCCGCGGTCGCGCGCGCAGCCTCCGCCAGGGCCAGCTCCCCGTGCGCGGCGACGGCCCGCCGCTCCGCCTCCTCCGCTCGGGCCGCGTGCTCCAGGTAGCCCAGGTGGAGGCTCCGCGCCCGGTCCAGGTCGGCGGTCGCCTCGTCCAGCCTCCGGCGCGCCATGCGCAGCGGCCCCTTGGCCGCGACCGTGTCCGCGCCAACCGCCTCGCGTCGGAACTCGACGAGCCGTTCGATCGCCTGCGCCGCGGTGGCATCGGTGCCCCGGGTGGCGGCCGCGCGCTGCATCTGCTCCTGCAGCTGGTCTGCCGCGTCCGCCACGGCGAGGATCTCGGCCTGGCTCACCGAGACGGTGGCCGCGAACGCGTCACGATCGAGGCCCAGCCAGCGGGACGCATCCGGCGTGCCGTCAAGGATCTCGTCCGAGACGTCGCGGCCCAGCGCCACGTCGACGGCGCGGCACGCGACCTTGCCGGCGAGGTCCTGGTGAATGTCGATCGTTCGACCGTCGTCGAGCGACACGCGAGCCTCCACCTCCCAGCGCTCCGGGAGGTCCCAGGGCCGATGCCGCTCCGCGACGGCGAGGTCCGCGCTCGTCGTTCTCCCGCGCCCGCGCCGGACGCCGGTCAGCGCCAGCCGGAGGGCGGCATGCCAGCTGGACTTGCCGGCCTCGTTCGGACCGGCCACGACCGACATGCCGGGCGCCAGCTCCAGTGTCTCCCCCTGGAACGGACCGAAGGCGTGGGCCACCACCCGCTCAACGCGCATCTCAGGCAACCTCCAGGTCGCGCCGCCCCTCGAGGGCCCGCAGGCCGGTGAGGGTCACCCGCCGTCGAAGCTCCGGATCATCAATGGCGGCCGCTGCCCGCACGAACTGGCCGCGCACCGTGGTCTCGCGCTCGATCTCGGCCAGGTCGTACCCCGTTGCCACCTCGCCGACCCGCAGCACGAGATCCGGCGTCGCCGACGCGATGCGGGCCAGCTCGCGGCGGTCCAGCTCCAGGCTCGACGCCACCTCGCCGGCCAGGGTCACTCGCAGGCATCCCGGGTTGGCGGATCGCGCCTCGGCGATCGCCCGTTCCACCTCGGCCAGGTGCGCGGCGCCGTCCAGCGTCACGGTGACGTCATGCACCTCGCTGACGGCAACCACGTGGCGGCGCCGGGTGACGCTCCCGTCCGGGCTCACCTCCGCGACCACGGCACCACGCTCCCCGCGCTCGCCGAACTCGAGCGGGTCGGGGTTTCCCGGGTACGTGTAGCGCTCCGCGTCCCGCGGCACGTGGTAGTGGCCCAGGAAGGCGTGCGCGATGCCGGCCTCCTCGAGCTCTGCCGCGTCGAACGGCGCGTGCGGCTGCTTGCCCTCCTCCTGCCACCCCAGCGCACCGCGCTCGGAGGCGTGGGCCAGCGCGAGATGGATCCCGCCGCGATCCGGTCGGAAGGCAGCGAAGAAGGGATCGGTGTTGGCCGGCGCACGGTGGGCGGCGCCCCACAGGGTGAGCCCGTCCTCGAGCGCGACCGGGACGAGGCGCGCCTCCGTGAAGAGGTGGACGTTGGGGCTCCACTCGGTCAGGGCGTAGGGGCTCTGCGCCGACAGCCAGTCATGGTTCCCCGGCGCCAGGTAGACCGGGCGCTCGGCGGCCGCGAAGCTCGTCCTCAGCAGCTCAACGGTGTCCGGGCTGACCCGTTCGTGCTCGAACAGGTCGCCCGCGCAGAGGATCGCATCGACCCGCTCCGCCTCGGCGAGCTCCAGGATCCGGGCCAGCGTTCGCCGCCGATTGCCGCGCCGGATGCGAGCGGTCTCCGGACTGGCCCACGCGAACGGGGCATCGAGATGCAGGTCGGCGAAATGGAGGAGCTTCATGAGCGATCGGCCCGAAGGGTAGCCGATCGGCGTGACAGCTCGGCTGTCGCATGCCGCAGCGTGGAGGCTTCCGTGCCAGGCGGCGGCAACAGCTGACTAGGCGACTCCGCGGTCGGTGAGCAGGGCGTACAGCCCCACGACGAAGGCGAGCACGAGGACCAGGTTGACGAAGCCCGGTGCAATGCCCGCGGTCAGGCCGAGCAGCCACGCGACCATCAGCGCGATGACGAGCGTCCAGAGGGCCGGGTTGCGCCACTCACCCGGCATCGGTCACCTCGATCCCTGCTCGCGCTCGTTGATGACCTGCACCACCAGCAGGATCGCGGCGACCACGAGGAGCAGGTTCACGATGGCGCCCACCTGCAGCAGCAGCCCCGCGAGCCAGAGCACGAGCGCCACGGCGACGGCGATCCAGATCATGCTGTGGCGAGCACCTCCATGAGCAGGTCCACGTGCTCCGCCGGCTTCACCTCCGGCAGCACGTGCTCGATGCGCCCGTCCGGGCCGATGACGAAGGTCGTCCGCTCCACGCCCATGAAGGTGCGACCCATCTTCGACTTGGAGACCCAGACCCCGAACGCGTCCGCGGTCCGATGGCCCTCGTCAGCGAGGAGCGGATACGGAAGCCCGTACTTCGCGCGGAACTTCACGTGGCTGGCCACCGAGTCCGGCGAGACGCCGAAGATGGGGACGCCGGTGGCGGCGACCGTGTCCCAGTGGTCCCGCAGCGAGCAGGCCTGCGTGGTGCACCCGGGGGTGTCGTCCTTCGGGTAGAAGTACAGGACGTAGCGCCGCCCGGCGAGCGTCTCGTTCGAGACCTCCTCCTCGACGTCGTTGCGCATGCGGAAGGGGGGAGCCGGGTCGCCGGGAACTGGTCTGCTCATGTGCTCATCGTAGCGCCTGGCGGCGCCTGCCCCTCAAGCGCCTGCAGGACCGGCGGGAGCGGCCGCGGCTCGAGCCGGCGAGCGAGGTCGGCGGCGATCCCCTCGATCAGCGTGTCCGGAGCCTCGGCCAGGTCATGCCCCGCGTCCGCGACGAGCTGCAGGCCGGGATCATTGCCCGCGCCGGCGAGCACCGCGTGCAGCAGCCGCGACTCGTCCGGGTCTGCCCAGTCGTCGTGGATACCGTGCACCAGGCGCACGGACCGATGGAGCATGGTCGCCAGCGCCCGCGGCGGCGTGGCGAACGCCTGCTCCCAGCCACGGAGCTCGACCGTCAGCAGCTGACCGGGCGTTCCCCGAAGGCGAACGGTCATGGAGGCATCGTGCCGCGCGACGCGCTCCACGAGCTCCTCGCTCGCGTGGTCGAAGGCCGCCACCAGGGGGTGCTGCCGATCGGTCCCTGTGCGCCCGCGACTGGCAGCCGCGCGCCGCAGGACGTCACGGCCGGAACGGGCGGACGGGCCAACCAGGGTCAGGGCGCTCACCACCGGGTCGGGGACCGCCACGGAGAGCGCCACCGCTGCCCCCTCGCCATGGCCCAGGAGGCCGGTGCGCGCCAGGTCGAGCTCGGGGCGGCCGCGCATGGCGCCCAGCGCGTCGCGCGCGTCGTCGATCCGGTCGAACAGGCTGCTCGCGGCCCAGTCCCCCTGCGACGCGCCGCACCCGCGAGGGTCGTAGCGAAACGATGCGACCCCCTGCCTGGCCAGCCCCGCCGCGACGCGGCGGAGAAGCCCCGGGCGGGGCGGCGCCATCGGTCCGGATGCAAACCAGTCCGGATGCCCGCGGTCGTCCAGGGCTCCATCCCGGTCGCGGGGCAGCCAGGACGGGATCATGAGGACCCAGGGGACCCGGTCACCCCGGCCGGCGAGGCGATCCGGATCGGGCAGCAGCAGCTCGCCGGCGAAGTCCGCCTCGCCCGCGCGGAAGGTGATCTCGACTGGTCGCGGCACGGCACGAGGGTACACTCGCGCTCCGATGCACCACGAGCGCGAGCCCGTCCCGATGCCGCCTCTCGAGGACCGGCTGCGGCCGCCGCCCGAGCCGGTCCCCTTCCGTCCCGACCCCCGGGCCGAGCTTCCACCCTCGGCCGAGGTCGTGGTGGTGGGTGCAGGCTTCACCGGCGCATCGGCCGCCTACCACCTCGCGCGGGCAGGGATGCGGCCGCTGGTGATCGAGGCCAACGCCCCGGCCTCGGGCGCCTCGGGACGGCTCTGCGGGCTGGCGCTCGCCGGCCTGGGCGGCCACTTCTCCCGGGTGACCCGCCTGGTGCGGGCGTCGGGGGGCCGCTCGATCCTCGACTACACGCGCCGCTCGCTCGACCTGCTCGAGACGCTCGAGGACGAGATCCCCGGCGGGATCGAGTGGGAGCGATGCGGATCGCTCGACCTGCTCACCACCGAGGCCGAGGAGGAGCACGGTCGCTCCATCGGGCGGGAGCAGGCGGCAGATGGCCTCGAGGTGGAGATCATCGGCCCGCAGGAGGTGTCCGAGATCGCGCCCGCGCTGGACACGTCGCTCGTGCGCGCCGCGAAGTGGACCCCCCGCGACGGCCAGCTGAACCCGTTCAAGCTGGTCTACGGCCTCCTCGAGGCCGCGTCCGCCATGGGAGCCCGGGTCGTGACCGGGGTGCGCGTCGAACGGCTCACGGCCCATGGCGGCCGCATCTCGGGCGTCGCCACCTCGCACGGACCGGTCGCGGCCGGGGCGGTGCTGGTGGCCGCCAACGCCTGGACCCCGGCACTGGTCCCGGCCATCGCGGACAACCTGACGCCGATCCGCGAGCACGTGCTCGTCACCGAGCGGCTGCCGCGTCTCCTGAGACCCGGCTTCGAGACGAACCGCTGCAGCGAGTACTGGCGCCAGGAACCGACCGGGGAGGTGCTCGTCGGCGGGTACGCCGCCTTCGACGAGGGGATGGGCGTCGGCTCCTACTCGATGTCGGTTCGCAGCCAGGTCCCGGTGGCCCTGGCCGGGCTGCTCGGCCGCTTCCATCCCGCGCTGCGCGATGCGCGGGTGGTTCGATGCTGGGCGGGTCTGCTGGACTTCGCCGCGCTCGAGATCCCCATGGCCGGTGCCCTCCCTGGAGCGGACGGCACCCCCGTGCCGGGCGCCTACCTCGCCTGCGGCCTCACCGGCCATGGCCTTCCCTACGCGCCGATCCTGGGTCTGCTCCTCGCCGAGGCGATCAGCGAGGGCGCGGCCCGAAGCCTGCCCCTCGAGCCCTTTGACCCGCGGCGCTACGTGGGCGTCGTCCACCCCCCGACCTGGCTTGACACCTTCGGCGGCTCCGGCGTCTGACCGGCTCGAGGACCTCCGCGCGACCCGTCAGCCAAGCAGGAACCGATACGTCCCGAGCACCAGGCTGATCCAGGTGGCGGCGGCTCCGGCGATTGCGGCACCCGCGAGCAGAGCCCAGTCACGTCGGTGCATCCGCTGCGGGCGGGCGGCCGTCCGGCAGCGGCGCGACCCGAGCCCGCGGGCCTCCATGGCCAGCGCCAGCCGCACGGCGCGCCGAATGGCGACCACCAGCATCGACAGCAGGCGGCCAACCTGCAGCCGCAACCATCCGAGCGGCGACCCCGCTGTCACGCCCCGGGCGCGCCGGGCGAGCCCCAGCAGCTGCCACTCCTCGGCGAGGATCGGCACCAGGCGCAGGGCTGCGAGAGCCCCGAGCGCGAAGCGCGGGGCCACGTGGAGCTCCTGGACGAGCGCGTCGGCGACCTCGGTCGGATCGGCCGAGGCGAGGGCGACGATCCCGGCCAGGGCAATGGCCAGGATCCGCACGCCAAGCGAGGCGCCGGAGACCAGGGTCTCTCCGTGGAGCTCAACCGGGCCGATGGCGACGACGACCGGGCCGCGAGCCACCCCGAAGAGCGCGTTCAGCAGGCCGATGAGCACGGCCGCGCCGAGGAGCGGCCAGGCGCGACGCAGCAGGGAGCCGGCGGAGATGCCGAGGAACGGCACGCTCACCACCACCACGAGCAGGATGAGCCCGGCCGTCATGGCGTCGAGGGCAGCGAACAGCGCGCCCATGAGGAGCGCCGCAGCGCCGATGCGGGCCAGGGGGTTGGTCCGTGCCAGGGGCGCGGACGCGTCCGTGGTGATGGGTGCGGCCAGTCGCATGCCGATCAGCCCGCCGCGGCCGTCGCACGCCCGGCCAGGCGCAGGGTCCGGTCGGCGAGCGCAGTCGCGAACTCACGGTCGTGCGTCATCACGCACACGGCGCGCCCGGCGTCGCGCAGGCCCGCCAGCAGGCCGAGGAGCTCCGACCAGGTGCGCCGGTCCTGGCCGAACGTCGGCTCATCCAGGACCAGCGCGGCCGGAGCCGTGGCAAGCGCCGTCGCCACCGAGAGCCGGCGCTTCTCGCCGCCGGAGAGGGTGAAGGGGTTCGCATCAGCGAGGTGCGCGAGGCGCAGCCGTTCGAGCAGCTCGTCGACACGGCGATCGGTCTCGCCCGCGGGAAGCCCGATCCGACGCGGGCCGATGGCGAGCTCGTCGCGCACGCGTCCCGAGAGGAACTGGTGCTCCGGCTCCTGGAAGACGCTGCCGACTGTCGCGACGAGGTCCCGGGCTGACCAGTCGACGATTGGCTCGAGCCCGTGGCCCGCCGCCAGCGCCTCGCCCGAGACCACCTCCCCGCCGGTCGGACGCAGCAGTCCTCCCAGCAGCAGGGCGAGCGTCGTCTTCCCGGAGCCGTTCGGTCCGGTGACCGCCACCGCCTCGGCGGAGCGCAGCGCGAGGTCGGTGGGTTCGAGGGCACGGACGCCGGCACCCTGGTAGCCGTACCAGGCGCCCTGGGCGCGGATCAGGGTCTCGGAGCCCGCCGACCCCTGCCGCCTCGGGCGTGGCTCATGCACCCCCGGCAGCCAGACGCCCGCCTCGGACAGGGCAGTGCCGTGCTCGCGGAAGACGTCGAGCGGAGCGCCATCGGCCAGGAGCCCGCCGCCCGGCCCGAGCACCACCACGCGGTTGACGAGGGGCAGGACCGCGTCGACACGATGCTCGACGACCACCATCGTGGCGTCGCCGTGCTCGGCCACTGCGCGGAGCACCTCCCAGAGGCGTTCGGCGCCCGCGGGGTCCAGGTTGGCCGACGGCTCGTCGAGGAGGAGCAGGTCGGGTGCAAGGGCCAGCACGCCGGCGAGCGCCAGGCGCTGCTTCTCGCCGCCGGAGAGCGCCGCGGTGACCCGGTCCCGCCGATAGCGAAAGCCGACGGCCTCGAGCGCGGCATCGACCCGCGGCCAGATCGCCGACGCGGGCAGGCAGCGGTTCTCGAGCCCGAAGGCGACGTCGTCGCCGGCGCGGCCCATGACGAGCTGCGTCTCGGGGTCCTGGAAGACGATCCCCACCCGGTCGCGCGCGTCGACGGGCGGGGCGCCGTCGAGCCGCAGGGTTCCGGCCTCGTCCGCCCCCCCGCCGGCCTGGAGGAGGCCGGCCAAACCAAGGAGCAGGGTGGACTTGCCGGCGCCCGACGGGCCGAGGAGGAGCACACGCTCCCCTGCCCGGATGCGCAGGTCGAGGTCGCGCACCGCCCAGGCGCGGCGTCCCGCGTGCCGCCAGCCCCAGCTCCGCGCCTCGATCGCGACCGGACGGCTCATTGGCGCAGGGTATCGACCCGGACCTGCGTCAGACGAGCCGCTGCGACCGTCCCGAGGCGAAGGGCGCCAGGACCCCGGTCTGCGCCAGCGCGCGCACCACGAGCCAGCTGCCGAGGCCGGCGACCACGGCGGAGCTGATGACGACCGTCACGCCGTACACGATCTGCCAGCTCGCCGCCCAGTCGGGGTAGTAGTTGGCCAGGT
>CAYVLM010000007.1:7901-16871 GCA_964452225.1 uncultured Steroidobacteraceae bacterium
AGGTCGAGGAGCGTGGCCGCCATGCCTGCAGCCGCGCCGGCAAGGACCGCCGGGACCGGGCCCCAGGCGCGATAGAGGCCAAAGGCCAAGACGAGCTCGGCAGCGCCGCCCTGCATCAGCCCGTAGACGATGGTGAGAAGGCCCCACTGGGCGCCGAACAGCACCGACACGACGGCGGCGACGGTCTCCGTGAAGAGCGCCGCGCCGGGCCGCCGCACGATCAGGGCGCCCAGGACTCCGGCCGCCAGCCACACGCCGTAGACCAGACCCTCCAGCGGGGGAAACGCGCCGAAGACCGGCTTCATTCCCTCCCAGAGCAGGTTCCAGCCCTGGAAGACCGCGCCGAAGACGACGGCGATGACCGCCGCCGTCACGATGTCGACCAGCCGCCATTCGCCGACCGGTCGTGCTGTTTCCGTCATCGCTCTCCTCTCTCTGTCGCCGCGACCTCGATCACCAGCAGGGTCCCCTCGGCGACCCGGATCCACGCGCCCGCGTCGGTGACCTCGTTCGAGAGCCCGCGGGATCGACCGAAGCGCAGCCGCTCGTTGGCCAGCGGGTAGCGGAGCCCGTGGGTCGTCACGCCCCCGGCGTCGCCGCCCGCGGGGAGCAGCGTCACCGTCGCGCCCGGACCGGCCTCGAGCCCGAGCCTCTCGCCGGCGGCAATGGCCCGCACCAGCGTTGCGCCGCGGACGATCCGCAGGTCGCGCCCGGCCAAAGCGGGGTCCGCAAGCAGGAGCAGGTTCGCCAGCTGGTGGTCGAGCCTGGCGCCGCCCAGCGCCCCGAGGAGGACCACCGCGCTCGCGCCGCGCTCGAGGGCGGCGCCCACCGCGAGCTCCGCGTCCGACGCGTCCTTCTCGCGCGGGTGACGCTCGACCAGCGTCCCCGCCGCGGCAAGACGCTCCACGGCTGCGGGGTCGACCGAGTCGAGATCGCCCACGAGCAGGTGCGGCACCATGCCGTTGGCCTCGATCCAGGTCGCACCCCCGTCGGCCGCGATCAGCAGGTCACCCGATGACGCGACCGCAACGTCCCCGGGGTCGGGTTCGCCGTCGGCCACCACCACGGCTCGCATCTCGCCGCGTCGCTCCTTTCTTCGGCGTCGCCGCACGGCGCGACGGCACCATCGGCTCAGAGAACGACGCGCGGCGCACCCGGGTGGATGCGCCGCGAAGGTGTAGTCCGACTCCCTTCGCTGGCATGACCCAGATCAGGTTCGAGGGTCTGCGGGTCGGTCCCGCACTCTCAGCGCTGCTCGCGCTCCCCTGTCGCTCTTGAGCTGTCGTCCCGCAGCGTAGCACGCGTGCGATCATCCGGCCATGACCGACGCCCCTGGACCGCCCACGGATGCCGCGGCGGGGAATCATCGGAACGTCGAGCGGGTGACGCAGGCGGCGGCCGAGCGCGGCCTGGTGATCGCCGTGCGGCGCTTCCCGGAGGGCACCCGCACCGCGGCCGACGCTGCCCGTGCGGTCGGCTGCAGCGTGGCGCAGATCGTCAAGTCGCTCGTCTTCGTGGCCGACGAACGGGTGGTCGTGGCCCTCGTCTCGGGGGCCGACCGGGTCGATGCCGATCGCCTCGCCGTGGCGCTCTCCGCCAACCGCGTCCGCCGGGCGAGCGCGGACGAGGCCCGCGAGGCGACCGGCTTCGCCATCGGCGGGATCCCGCCGCTCGGCCATGCACGGAGCGTGCCGGTGGTCATGGACCGGCGGCTGCTCGATGAACCGGTGGTGTGGGCGGCGGCCGGCCTCCCGGACGCCGTGTTCGAAGCCGACCCGGTGCGGCTCGCGGAGGCCGCCGGCGCACGGGTCGCGCAGGTGGCCGCCGACCGATCCTAGGCGGCCGCGCCCGTATACTCGCCGCCGATGTCCGAGCCCTCGACGCTGCTCCTCGGCCTCGCCGTGCTCGGCGGGCTCATCGGGCTGGCCGGGTTCGTCTGGATGCGGCTCAGCGGGGCCGACCTCGCCATGGCCCGCCGCCTCGCGGGCGCACGCGGGCTCGCCGTGGCCGACGTGCTGGACCTCGCCGCCTCGCCGCCGCGTGCCGTCCGGGTCGCGGGGCGCATCCGGTGCGCCGATCCGCTGATCGGCCCCGACGACGAGGCGATGGTCGCCTACCACCGTGACGTCGCGGTCCGCATGCCGGACGGCCGCTGGCAGACGATCGAGCGGATCCGCGAGCATCGCTCGTTCGAGCTCTGGGACCACGCCGGCTCCCTGCGCCTCGATCCCGCCGAGGCGGCGGAGCCGCTCATCACCATGCCCGCCATCTGGGAGGGCGACCCGGCCGAGCTGGAGGGTCCGCACGCCGCCGCCGTCGAGCGGCTCACCCGCGACGAGGGCGCGCCGCTCGCGGCACGGGCGGTCACGCGGGTGATCCCGGTCACCGACCCGCTCCTCGTCCTCGCGCAGGTCCGCATGGAAGGCGGCAGCCCGTCGCTGGCACCTCCCCGGGGCGGGTACCTGATCTCTGCCCTGGACCTGAGCAGCGCGATGCGGCTGCTGGGAGGTTCGCGCCGCCGCCAGCTCACGACGGCCATCGGCATGGTCGCCGGCGGTGCGCTGCTGGGGGTGGTCGGGCTGGTGGGTGCCCTCCTGGCACGCCTGGCCGGCGCCTGAGCCGGCACTGCCCCGCACCCTCTTGTACCGCGCCGGAGCGGTACGAACTGGCCATCGAGCCCGGAGCTTCCCACGTCTAGCATCCGATGCACGGTTCCTCACACAAGCTCCAGCCGGAGCAGGCCGTGAACCCGGCAGTCACGAGGAGTGTGGCGAGCGTGCCATCGGGATCCCGCGACCGTGGGGGGGAGCAGCAGACCCTGATCAGCGTCGCCCAGGCGGCCGCGCAGCTGGGAGTCCATCCCAACACCATCCGCGCATGGACCGATGCCGGCCGGATTCCCGCCTACCGCATCAACGCGCGCGGCGACCGTCGCTTCCGACCGGTCGACGTCGAACGCCTGCTCGCGGAGGGGAGCCGGCTCCTCGACGCCCCCGTCAACCCCGAGGCATCCATGCCCCAGGCGCAGCTCGCGGTCCTCGGCCGCCTCGCCCAGGGGGTCGGCGGGCCAAGCCAGGCGGCGGCCTGCCGGGTGGCGATCGACGCCCTGCGCACCCACCTGGGCTATGACCGTGTCGCGGTCTATCTCCAGTCAGGCGGCGTCCTGCGGCTCGAGACGCATGCCGGGTACCGGCTCGCGCCGCCCTCGGTCCTCGATTTGGCGGCGGGGCTGAAGCACCTCGGCAGGGCCCCAACGCAGCCGCACGAGCCGGTCGACGAAGCGTGGCTGCCGTTGCGAGCCGGGTCCGAGCAGCTGGGCATGCTGACCGTCTCGTGCGACGAGGCCACGCTCGACGAAGGCCATCTGCTCTTCCTCGGCTCGGTTGCCTCGGCCCTCGGGGCGGCGGTGCACAGCGCCCGCCTGCTCGCCCGCGCACGGCGCGAGCTGAGCCGCTCGCGGTCTCTGCGGGCGATCACCCAGGAGCTCACCGGCCAGCTCGACCTCGCGGAGGTGCTCGACGAAATCGTCGATCGCAGCCGCGGGCTTTTCGACGCCGACAAGGTCGGGCTCTGGCTGGTGACCGAGGCCGAGCGCCCGTTTCAGCTCGCTGCCTCGCGGGGAATCGGCGACGCCTTCCAGGCCCGCGTGCGCGGGCTGACCCTCGACTCGACGGCGGTCGGCGTGCAGGCGGTGCTGGAGCGCAGGACCCACGTCGTCTCCCACGCCTCCAGCGAGGCCACGGTCGGTGACCTCCGCGAGGTGTACGCCGCGGAGGAGATCGAGACCGCGTGCCTCGTGCCGCTGGTCGAGAGCGACCGGACGGTGGGCGTCATCGGCCTGTACCACACCAAGCCCCACCACTGGCCGCAGGACGAGCTCGACCTCGCGCAGGCGCTGGCCAACCAGGCTGCCGTGGCGATCAGCAACGCCCGCCTCTACCGTTCCGTCGCCGACCAGGCGGCGCGCATGCGCTCGATCCAGGACCTCTCCGCCCGCCTCAACCGCCTCACCGACGAGCGTGCCATCGCGGAGGCGATCGTGGGCGAGGCGAGCACCCTGGCCGAGTACCACGACATCCGGGTCTACGCGGTGGACTGGGAGGCCCGCATGTGCGAGCCGATCGCCTATACCGATCGCCTGCTGGGCGAGGGCAACAACCGGGAGCGGCTGCGGGTCGAGGTCGGCCCCGGCTCGTTCACCGGGATGGTCGCCGAGACCGGCGAGCCGCTGCTCATCAACGACGCCCTGGCCGACCAGCGCGGCTACACCATCGAGGGCACCGATGACATCGACGAGTCGATGCTCGTGGTGCCGATGGTGTACGAGGGGCGGGCGGTCGGCGTGCTCGCGCTGTCGAAGCTCGGGGTCAACCAGTTCTCCACCGACGACCTGCAGACGATGTCGATCTTCGCCGGCTACGCGGCGCAGGCGATCGCCAACGCCCGCTCCTACGAGCAGCTGGCCCGCCAGTCGACCGAGCTGGCCCGCCGCCTCCAGTCGCAGCGGCGGCTCCTCGAGATCAACGAGCGGCTGCTCTCCACGTTCGACCCGAAGCACGTCCTGGAGCTGATCGCCGACGGCCTCCGCAGCGTGGTCTACTACGACAACCTCTCCATCTACCGCGCCGATCACGCCAAGAAGGTGATGCATCCGGTGCTCACCAGGGAGCGCCACGAGGCCGCCGTGGCCCGCTACATCATCCCCTTCGGGCGAGGGCTGATGGGCTGGGCGGCCGAGCACGCCGAGGCGGTGCTCGCCAACGACGCGCTGAACGACCCGCGAGCGATGCAGATCCCCGGGACGCCGGCGGATCCGGAGGCGCTGTGCGTGGTCCCGCTCCTCAGCGACGGCCTGGTCATCGGGTCGTTGAACATCGGGCGGATCGGGGGCGAGGAGGCATACTTCTCGACGGAGGATTTCGAGCTCATCAAGCTCTTCGCCGCCCAGGCCTCGACCGCGCTCCGCAACGCCGAGGAGCACCAGGCCGTCAGCCTCCGGGCAGAGACCGACGCGCTCACCGAGCTCGGCAACCACGGAGCGTTCCAGGGCTACCTGGCCCACGTGATGGAGACGGTGGACGACGAGGCGGGCCGGCCGCACTTCAGCCTGCTGATGATGGACCTCGACCGCTTCAAGGACTACAACGACCGGCTCGGCCACCCGGCGGGCGACGCGCTCCTGCGGGCCATCGGGCAGGTGCTCACCATGGCCTCACGATCCGGTGACCGGGTGTTCCGCTACGGAGGCGACGAGTTCACGGTCGTGCTCTCCGAGGTCGAACCGGCCGACGCCGCGCTGGCGGCGGACCGGATCCGGCGCGCCGTGGCCCGGCTGACCGCCGGCGAGGCGAGCCCGGTCACCATCACGGTTGGCATCGCCAACTACCCGTCGGACGCCCGCGACAAGAACGCGCTCATCACGGCGGCCGACACGGCGCTCTACTACGGGAAGCAGGCGGGCGAGAATCGCGTGATCCGGATCGCGGACGTGCCGCGCGAGATGCGGGCCCTCCGGGGCACCCTGGACCAGCTGGCACGAGCCGCGCTGCTCCACCCGGAGGAGGCCGGCGCCATGGAGCACCTGGTCGAGCAGGCGGCCCGGCTGGGGTCGGGGGTCGACGACGAGGCGTCGGCGGCCATGCGCGAGGCGGTGCTGGCGGTCGCCCGCGCGATCGACGCGCCACGCGAAGCCGACCGGCGCCATGCCGCGCGCGTCAGCCGCCTGGCCCGGTCTGTCGCCGAACGCCTCGGGTGCCCGCCCCACGAGGTCGACGTCATCGAGCTCGCGGCGCGGCTTCACGGGCTGGAGATCGACCCCCAGCAGCTGGCCGGTCTCCGTCCGCTGCGCGGGGTTGGCGACATCCTCCGGGCGGAACGCCGCCTGATCGCGGGGTCCCGGCGCTGGGACCGGGGACCGATCTCCCTCGGAGCGGAGATCGTGGCCGCGGCGAACGCCTACGACGCGGCCGGCGGGCGCCGGTCGACGAGCGCCACCGACGCGGCGGACCGGCTCGCGGCGACTGCCGAGCGGGCCCCGTCCGTTCGGGCCGAGGTGCGAGACGCGCTGGCGGCGACGGTCGGGGCCGGAGTGCGCGCCATCCCCGCGGGGCGCCGGCGAGGAGACCGCGCCGGCCTGAAGCGCCAGGCGGACGAGCGACCGGCCCAGCGCGGCGCCGCCTGACCACGGCCGTCGGCGACACCACGGGACCGCCGGCCCCGGGAACCGCGCCGCGGACTGCTATCATCGCGGCTCCCATGCCGACCGCCTGCCAGGCTGCCTTACGCCGCCGACCCCGCGTTGCCGGCCGGCGCCCTGGGCTCGTGGTGCCGCTGGTCCTGCTCATGCTGGGGGCGTGCTCGACCTCGCCGAGCCCCAGCGGGAGCGGGCTCGCCGCGTCCCCGAACGTGACGCCGGCCCCGACCCCCGTCCCGACGCCGACACCGGTCCCGACGCCCGACTTCACCAACGCGCCGGATCCGGCCCTCACCGCCCTGATCCCGGACACCATCGACGGGGCCGCGGTCGTCAAGCCGGATCCGTCCACCTTCGGCGTGACTCCCGGCGACGTGGGGACCGTCTTCGGCGCCATCGGCCTGCGCTTCCGCTCCCTGGTGATCGCCTACGTCGTCAGGCCCCGGCTCTCGCTGTACGCGATGCGGGTCGAGGGAGCGTCGGTCGACACCGCGGACCTGCAGCCGTACCTTGCCAGCGCGGGCGAGTACATCGGGGTGGCCGGACTCCATCCCGACGCCTGGAAGGAGACGGTCGTGGACGGCAACCGGGTGTGGACGCGCGGGGAGGATGCGGCGACCCTGCCCGGAACGACCTTCTACTGCTGGAGCTCCGGCCAGTACGTCTTCCTGCTCACCGGCTCCAGCGACAAGACGAACCGCGCCATGGTGAGCGCCCTGCCTGGGCAGCCGGCACCCACCCCGACCCCGGCCCCGACCTCGCCCGCGGCCTCGGTTCCGCCGTCCGCATCGGGATCGCCGGGCGCCGGCACGAGCCCAGGCCAATGAGGGAGCCGCAGGCGGGCGGATGGCCATGGGGCGAGATCGACGACGGACCCGATCGAGCCGGGCGCAAGCGCGATCGGCTGGCGCGCCTCCTGAGCGTGGCCTCGATCCTGTACAGCGCCGGCAGCGGCGAGGATGGCGTGCCGGTCGCGGAGATCGCGCGCCTGACCGGCATGACGACCCGCACCGTCTACCGAGACATCAACGCGCTCGACGCCGAGCTCGGGGTGCCAATCTTCTCCGCCGGCCGCGGTCGGTACGGGATCGAGCGCAAGTACTTCCTGCCGCCCCTGCACCTCTCGGTCCCGGAGGCGATCGTCCTCTTCCTGGCGGCGCGCCTCATCGCCCGCTGGAGCGACGAGTACGACCAGGCGGTGGTGAGCGCCTTCACCAAGCTCGCCGACCTGCTCCCGCAGCCGATCGCGCGCCACGTGGCCGCGACGATGCTGGCGGTCGGCACCCATACGCCGAACGAGCCGTTCACCCGCAGCTTCTCGACCGTGGCGCGCGCCTGGGCCGAGGGGCGCGTGGTGGAGATCGACTACGAGCCCGGCGAGGGCGTGCGACGGGCGGCGCGCGTCCGCCCCTACTTCCTCGAGCCCGATGCCGCCCTGCGCAGCGTCTACCTCATCGGCTTCGACGAGGGGGCCGATGCCATGCGCACCTTCAAGGTCGACCGGATCCGCTCCGCGACCCTCCTCACGGACCGGTACGAGATCCCTGCCGACTTCGACCCCGACCGCTGGCTCGCGAACTCGTGGGGCATCTGGTCGTCGGACACGACCCCCACGGTCGAGGTCCGGCTCCGCTTCGACGCCGGCGTGGCCCATCGGGTGCGCGAGGCGGTCTGGCACCGCTCGCAGCGGCTCACGGAGCTGCCCGGCGGCGGGGTTGAGCTGTCCGTCCGCGTGGCCGGGATCGTCGAGATCCGGCCCTGGGTCCTCAGCTGGGGCGAGGCGGTCGAGGTGCTGGGGCCGGCCGAGCTGCGCGAATCGGTCGCGGCCTCGCTCCGGGCCGCCGCCGGGCGATACGGGGACCCCGGTGAGCCCGGCTGACTCCCTGGAGGTCGAGCTCAAGCTGGCCGCCGGCGATCTTCGACCGCTCGAGCGGCTCGCGGAGGCGCCCGCTTTGGGGCCGACCCGGCTCGGACCCCCGTCGACCGTGGACGAGCTTGACCGCTACCTCGACACCGCCGACGGCCGGCTGGCCTCGGTTCGCTGGGCCTGCCGGCTCCGCAGCCGCGGGGGACGCGCCATCATCTCGCTGAAGGGCCCGCGGACGGAGTCCGGGACGACCACCCCCGGCTTCGCCGGCGGGGCGCTCCACAGCCGCCCGGAGCACGAGGGGCCGGCGGGCGCGGGGCTGGATCCGGCCGGCTGGCCGGCGTCGGAGGCACGGGAGCGCCTGCAGCGGCTCACGCGGGGCGCGCAGCTCGTCGAGCGCCTCGCGCTGAGGCAGCGGCGGACGGAGCGGGCGGTCCGGGCGGGTGACGCCCGGGTCGGCACCCTCAGCCTCGATGCGGTCGAGGTGAGGCACGGCGGCCGGCGGTGCGGCGAGCTGTTCGTGGTGGAGCTGGAGCTGACCGAGGGCGGGGCCGCGGATCGCGCGCTCGTGGCGCAGCTCGCGGCGGCACTCGCCGCGATCGACGGGCTGGAACCCGACCAGCTCAGCAAGCTCGACCACGCCCTTCAGCTGGTGGACCGCCCCCGG
The DNA here is from genome assembly GCA_964452225.1 of uncultured Steroidobacteraceae bacterium. Taxonomy (GTDB): domain Bacteria; phylum Chloroflexota; class Limnocylindria; order QHBO01; family QHBO01; genus CAVXEH01. The sequence continues at coordinate 16,629 of CAYVLM010000007.1, forward strand.
GTTCCCTAGCCGACCTCCAGGGGGAGGCGCAGGAGGAGAGCCAGGGTGGGGCGCGGCCGCGGCTCGGCGGGAACCACGGGAGCGCGCAGCCAGGCGTCTCCCGCGGCACCGGCCCGGTAGCGCGCATCGAGGCGGCGCGCGGAGAGCCCCTCGATGCCGAGCATGGCCAGCGCCTCGGCGACGAGCGTGCCCTCCCGCCGGTAGCCGCGACCGGGAATGGCCCGGTCCCCATCGGCCAGCACC
>CAYVLM010000008.1:0-10240 GCA_964452225.1 uncultured Steroidobacteraceae bacterium
CCCGGCCGGCCTGCTGGAGCGCGTCATCGACCGGGCCCGGGGCGATGCGGGGATCCATGGCCTGGTCCTCCTGGGTTCGCGCGCCCGCACTGAGCATCCGGCCGACACCTGGTCGGATACCGATCTGCTGGTGCTCGTGGACGATCCGGAGGCATTCCTGGCCGAGGCCGGATGGCCGATGCACCTCGGGGTCGTGTCCACCACGTTCCTGGAGAGCACACACGGGCGGCGGGAGCGCAGGGTGCTCTTCGCCGACGGCACCGATCTCGACATGATTCCGGTCGGCGTCGACGAGCTCGCGTCCGTCGTGAGCGAGGCGGCCGACGTCCTGGCCCGGGGTCACCGGGTGGTGCTCGACAAGGACGGGCTGCTCGAGGACCTGTCGGAGCGCGTGGCCCGGGCGATCGCGCAGCGGCGCGACGACTGGCCGCCGTCCCTGGTGGCCTTCGAGAACCTCGTCGCCGACTTCTGGTACCACGCGGTGTGGACCGCGCGCAAGCTGCGGCGCGGCGAGCTGTGGGTGGCGCTCGGCTGCCTCGACGGCTACATGAAGCGCCGCCTGCTGACCATCATCGAGTGGCAGGCGCGCGCCCGGGGTGATGGCCAGGCCGATGCGTGGATCGGGGGTCGCTTCCTGGAGCGCTGGGCCGACCCCGAGACCGTTGAGGCGCTGCGGGGAGCGTTTGCCCACTACGAGGCACCGGACGTCTCCCGCGCGCTGCGGGCCACCATGGATCTCTTCCGGCGCCTTGCGCTGGACCTCTCGATCCGGCTGGAGCTCCCCTACCCGGAGCGGGCCGACGACGCCGCGACCGGCATGGTCAACGAGCTGCTCGACTGACCTCCGCGCTCAGCGTGCGTCGACGGCTGCCAGGGTGCGCTTGCCGCGACGCAGGATGAGCCAGCGCCCGGCGAGGAGGTCCGGCGCACCGGGTACGGCGGCGGGATCGCTCGCCCGCTGGTTGTTCAGGTAGACGCCTCCGTCGGCAACGGCGCGCTTCGCGGCTCCGCGGCTCTCGCACAGGCCGGTGCTGACCAGCAGGTCCACGAGGCCGGGCAGCCCGTCGCGCGTCACCTCGACGCAGGGAAGCTCCGCCGCGGCCGCGGCCAGCGTGCGCTCGTCGAGGGCGGCCAGGTCGCCCTGGCCGAAGAGCGCCCAGGAGGCGGCCGTCGCGCGCTCGGCCTCCTCCTCGCCGTGCACCAGCACCGTCAGCTCCCCGGTGAGGGCCCGCTGCGCGGTGCGCTCCTCCGGCTGCTCGACGGTCCGCCGCTCCAGCTCGCTGATCTCGTCGTGGGAACGGAAGCTGAACGTGCGCAGCAGCGCGCCAACGTCGGCATCGGCCTGGTTGAGGAAGTACTGGTAGAAGGCGAACGGGCTCGTCATCGACGGGTCGAGCCAGACCGACCCTCCGGCGGTCTTGCCGTACTTGCTCCCATCCGCCTTGGTGATGAGCGGCGTCGCCAGCGCATGCACGGTGTCGCCGTCCACGCGGCGAATGAGGTCCACGCCGGCGGTCAGGTTCCCCCACTGGTCGCTGCCGCCGGTCTGCAGCACGGCGCCGTGGCGGCGGTGGAGCTCCAGGTAGTCGATCGCCTGGAGAATCTGGTAGCTGAACTCGGTGTAGCTGATGCCGCCGGCCTGCAGCCGGGCGCTGACGGTCTCGCGGTCCAGCATCCGGTTGACGCTCACGTGCTTGCCGATGTCGCGGAGCAGGGTGATCGCCGGCATCGGCCCGGTCCACTCGAGGTTGTTCACGACGCGGGCCGCGTTGTCGCCCTCGAAGGAGAGGTAGCGCTGCACCTGGGCCCGCATGCGTTCCACCCACTCGGCCACGAGGTCGGCCGGGTTGAGGGCTCGCTCCGCGCTCTTGCCGCTCGGGTCGCCGATCAGACCCGTGGCGCCGCCCACCACGATGATCGGTCGATGGCCGGCAAGCTGCAGCCGGCGCATGGTCACCAGCTGGACGAGGTTCCCGAACTCGAGGCTCGGCGCCGTTGGATCGAAGCCGCAGTAGAAGGCGATGGGCGCCCCGTCCAGCGCGGCCCGCAGCGCCTCGGGGTCGGTGCTGTGCGCGATCAGCCGGCGCCAGGTGAGGTCATCGTAGAGCGAGGCGGCCATGGGTGCCCGAGTATACCGGGCGCGCTCCGTGATACTCTCGCGTGCCGATGACTCGACGTCCGCCGACGCGGGGGTACCGGGGCGCCGTCCCGCGCCGTCCCGCGCGACCCCGGCGGCCCGGCTCCTTCGCTCCCCTGCCCGCCATGATCCTCGCGGTCTCCGCCCTGCTGGCGACCGGCCTGTTCCTGGGAGTCATGGCGGCCTACGCGTCCTACACCAGCGGGCTTCCCGACGTCAGCGGCGTGGAGAGCTTCGCGCTGGCGGAGGGATCGACCGTGATGTCGGCCGACGGCGAGGAGCTCGCAACGTTCGCCGCCGAGGAGCGCCACTCGATCAGCTTCGCCCAGATCCCGAAGGTGATGGTGGACGCCCAGGTGGCGGCCGAGGATCAGACCTTCTGGACCAACCCGTGCGTCGACTTCCGCGGCATCGTGCGTGCCTTCGTTCAGAACCTCAGCGCGGGCCACGAGGTGTCCGGCGCATCGACCATCTGCCAGCAGCTGGTCCGCATGCGCCTCTTCAGCGCCGACCTGCTGGCCGACCCGTCGCGGCAGGTCGAGCGCAAGCTCAAGGAGGCGGTCCTGGCCCTGCGGCTCGGCCAGCACTACGCGGGCACGGCCGGCAAGGAGCAGATCCTCCAGATGTACATGAACCAGATCTACTACGGCAACAATGCCTACGGGATCTGGGCCGCGGCCAACGCCTACTTCGGCAAGGACATCACCAAGAGCGATGCCGCCGATCAGCTGACCCTGGGCGAGGCCGCCCTGCTGGCCGGTCTCGTGCGCGCTCCATCCGCCCTCGATCCCACCAGCGCCGCCGTGCAGGAGACCGATGCCGCCGGGAACACGGTCCTGGTCGTCCCGCGTGACGCGGAGGCGATGACGGTCCAGGGCTACGTCCTCGACACCATGCTCTCCGTCGGGTTCATCACCCGGGCCCAGCACGACGCGGCGGAGGCGGAGCAGATCGTCCTGGCGCCGCCGAAGACGAACCGGTACAAGGCGCCGCACTTCGTGTACGCGGTGCGCGCCGCGGCCAACGAGCTGCTCGGCGGCGAGGAGCTGCTCGACTCGGGCGGCCTGACGATCACGACGACCCTCGACTACAACGGCTACCAGGTGTTCGCCGAGAAGTGGGCCGCGGTCGCGTACGACATGAACCACATGACGAACGCGCAGCTTCGCGCCAAGTACGGCAAGGCGGCCATGACCTGGATCACCAGGCTCCAGGGCCGGAACATCAACAACGACGCGCTGATCTCCATCAACTACCGGACAGGGGCGGTCCTCGCGTACGTGGGCAGCGCGAACTACTACGGCGAGGCGAGCAAGGCGTTCCAGCCCAACTACGACGTGGTGGGCCAGGCCTACCGCCAGGCGGGATCCGCCTTCAAGCCGGTCATGTACTCGACGGGGTTCGAGCTCAACAAGATCACCCCGGCGACCATGTTGATGGACGTGCGCGGCGACATCGTCAACGGCTACTCGGTGCCCGACGCGGACGGCCTGGAGCGCGGTCCGGTGCGCATCCGCGACGCGCTGAAGTACTCGCTGAACATTCCCGCGGTCAAGGCCCAGCAGATCATCGGCACCGACAACGTGGTGGCGGAGGCGGAGAAGATGGGGATCCGCTGGGATCCCCGCCAGGCGAACGACGTGGCGGTCCCGTCCCTCACCCTGGGCACCATCGGCGTCCACATGATCGACCTCGCCGGTGCCTACGGCGCCATCGCCAACGCCGGCCTGCTTGAGACGCCGTACCTCATCGAGAAGATCACCGACCGCAACGGGACCGTCATCTACGACCACGCCACCGACGGCCCGCAGCCTCAGCGCGTCCTCTCGCCGCAGGCCGCGTACCTGACCACCGACATCCTCGCCGACAACACCGATCCGCGCGCCAACCCGTGGTGGGGTCCGAGCTTCCAGCTTCCCGGTCTGAAGGGCGGTCGCCGCCCGGCCACCCTCAAGACCGGAACCACGAACGACTTCCGGGACCTGCAGGCCTTCGGCTACCTGGCTCCCAGCAAGGACACGAACGATCCGACGGGCGCCATCGTCACCGGGGTATGGGTGGGCAACAGCGACTTCTCCGCCATCAACGGGGTCTTTGCTGCGGACGGTCCCACCTTCATCTGGCACGACTACATGGCCGCCGTGGCCGCCCACAACCAGCTGCCGGTGAACGACTTCATCCGTCCCGGCGGCATCGTCGAGGTGAAGGTTGACGCGATCAGCGGCGAGCTGCCCGGCCCGAACACCACGAAGACGGTGACCGAGGTCTTCAGGGCGGACAACGTTCCCACGCAGCGGGACACGACCCATGTCCAGCTCACCATCGAGGCCGCGACGGGCAAGATCTGGCAGCCGGGCTGCGGCGACCCGCTTGGCGCCTCACCGACCGCGGGCGCCTCGCCATCGGCACAGGCCAGCCTCGCCCCGTCCGCATCGCCGGGCACGCCGGCCGGCACGGTCTTCCTTGACCTGTCGAAGTGGGACGCGGACCACCCGAGCTGGGTGGAGGCGTCGAACAGCTGGATCAGGAAGTGGCGCGGCAAGGAGGCGAAGGTCCCGCGCTGGCCACTCCCCGCGCTCGATGCACCGCTCGCGCCGTTCACGGTCTGCACCCCGGGCGAGGTGCCAACCTCCACCCCGAGCCCATCCCCGTCGCCGAGCCCGAGCGCGACCCCCGAGGCGACGGCGACGCCCGCGCCGAGCCTGAGCCCCGTCCCGGGCTCCCCGTCCCCGTCAGCGTCACCCAAGCCCACGGCCAGCCCGAGCCCGAGCGCGGCCGCGAGCGCCTAGCCGGGACGGCCGCTAGAGCTCGACCACCGTCGCGCCGTCCCCGCCCTCGTCCCGTCGGCCGGGCCGGGTGCTGCGGACGCGGGCGTGCTCGGCGAGGTACTCGCGGACGGCGCGGCGCAGCGCGCCCGTGCCGGCGCCGTGGATGACGGTCACGGTGTCCAGCCCGGCGAGCAGCGCGTCGTTGAGGTATGCCTCGAGCCGCTCCAGGGCGGCCTGCACCCGCTCCCCGTGCAGATCGAGCGTGGGCGAGACGCGGGCGGCGGCCTGGCGGCGCAGCTCGTCGGCGTGGGCGTCGCGGGGCGGCGGCCCGCTGATCGGCTCGGGGACGACCTCGACGTCATCCGCGGGAATGACGAGGCGGGCGCCCTCGGTCTCCAGCGTGATGCGGCCGGTCCTGCCCGAGCGCTCCACGATACGTCCGGTGCGTCCCAGGGTTCGGCTCCGTCCCCAGAGCCCCACCCGCGGCTGCTCGGGAGCGGTGCTCGCCAGCTCCGGCCGGTCGGGCCGGTCCGCGCCGGGCTCGCCGTCCTGCGTGACCGCGGCATGTGCCGCGGCGCGCGACGCGGCCGCGCGCCGTTCCAGCGCCTCCAGGCCCGCCTCGGCCGGGCCGCGACCGTGGCCGCGGCCGCGGGCGGTGTTCTCCAGGCGATGCATCTCGCGGCGCAGCTCGGCGGCGTCGCGCTCGGTCCGGGCCAGGAGCTCGTCGGCGGCGTGCCGCGCGTCGGCCAGGATCTGGGCCGCTTCGCGGCGGGCCCGGGCGACGCCCGCCCGCGCCCTGTCGTGCTCCGCGCGTGCCGCCGTTCGCTCCTCCCTTGCCAGCGAGAGCTGCTCGTCGCGGGCCACCTCGCTGCGCTGGATGGCGGCCAGGGTCTCCTCCATCGAGAGGTGCTCGGCCGAGAGGCGCTGTCGCGCGTCGGCCAGGACTCCCTCGGGCAGCCCCAGCCGCTCGGCGATGGCGAAGGCCTGGCTCTTGCCGGGCAGGCCAATGGTCAGCCGGTAGGTTGGACGCAGCGTCGCAACGTCGAACTCGACCGAGGCGTTCGTTACCTCGGGGTGCTCGGTGGCGAAGGTCTTCAGCTCGGCATAGTGGGTGGTCGCTGCCACGGTGGAGCCGGCCGCCAGCAGGCGCTCGACGATCGCCATGGCCACCGCCGACCCCTCGGTCGGGTCCGTGCCGGCGCCGATCTCGTCGAGCAGGACCAGGCTGCCGGCGTCCGCCGCGCCCACGAAGCGCACCACGTTGCGCAGGTGGCTGGAGAAGGTCGAGAGCGACTGGGCGATGCTCTGCTCGTCGCCGATGTCGGCCATCACCCGCCGGAAGACCGGCAGCCGCGCGCCCTCGGCGGCCGGCACGCGGAGTCCCGCCTGGTGCATGAGGACCAGCAGCCCCAGGGTCTTGAGCGAGACCGTCTTGCCGCCCGTGTTCGGTCCGGTGATCACCATGGCCCGGTAGCCGAAGCGCGCTCCGAGGCGGAGGTCGATGGGCACGGCGCCCGCGCCGAGCAGCGGATGGCGGGCCGAGAGCAGCTCGACCGCGTCGTCGCTCACCGCCGGCCGCACGCCGTCGAGGTCGGCCGCCAGCCGAGCCCGGGCCAGCCAGAGGTCGGCGCGGGCCAGCGCGTGGAGGGAGGCGTCGAGCGCCTCGGCGCGCTCCTCGACCGCGCGCGAGAGGGCCTCGAGGATCCTCTCCACCTCCCGCTCCTCGTCGAGCGCGGCCTGGGTCCAGGTGTTGTTGAGCTCGACCACCGTCAGCGGCTCGATGAAGAGCGTCGCACCCGACGTGCTCTGGTCGTGGACGATGCCCTTGAGGCGCCCCTTGGCCTCGGCGCGAACGGGGATCACGTACCGGCCGGCACGGACGGTGACGATCGGCTCGCCGATGACGGCAGCCAGCTGCGACGAGCGCAGCATGGCGTTCAGCCGCTCGCGCACCCGGTCCTGGGCGGTCCGCATGCGACGCCGGATCGCTGCCAGCTCCGTCGATGCCCCATCGAGGACCTGGCCCGTGTCGTCGACGCTGCGCTCGATCCGCTCGCGCAGCGGCGGGGCGTCGTCCAGGAGATCGTGGACCTCGGCCAGGTGGTGGCCCTTCCAGCCAGAGAGCCGGGCGGCCACCTGGGAGGTGGCCCGCAGGGTGTCCGCGATCTCGAGGAGCTCGGCGGCGGTCAGGCGGCCACCGCGCCGGGCGCGCTGGAGCGCACTACGGATGTCGCGTGCTCCGCCGATGGAGGCCTGCGCCTGGTCGGTGAGCCAGCGCACCGCCTCGTCGGTCTGCTCCTGCAGCAGCGCGACGTGCCGGGCGTCCGCCATGGGCAGCGTTGCCTCCGCGAGCTCACGCGAGGGCGCGAACGAGGTTCGTGCCGCGAGCAGCTCCACGATTGCCCCGAGCTCCAGGGAGCGAAGCGTTCCCGGATCGGCAGCCGCACCCGGCTCCGGCTGGCGGTCCCGGTCAGCGTCGGGAGACGTGCGGGTCATCGCTGACCAGGTAGCGCAGGCGGCGTCGCGCCCATGCGCCGGCGTACTCGACGCCGATGCGCTCGGCGCGGGTGATTCGGGCCGGTGGCGGGCCGTCAAGGAGGAGGACCGGGCCGGCCAGCAGGTCCACGCCGTCGAGCCGGCGGTCGATCCCCAGCGCGGCGGCGACGTTGCCCGGACCGGCCGCCAGCCGGGTGGGCGGCACCGATGGACCCCGTCGCGATCTGGCTTCGGTCTCTCCCTGGTCAATGGCCAGCGCGCGGACCAGCACGGCCTCCGGTTTCAGGCCGGGTCCGCAGACCACGTTGCAGCAGTGATGGAGGCCGTAGATGAGGTAGACGTAGAGGTGTCCGGGCGGCCCGAACATCGTGGCGTTGCGCGCCGTTCGGCCCCGCGCCGAGTGCGCCGCGCGGTCCTCCGGGCCCAGGTACGCCTCGGTCTCCACGATCCGGCCGCCCACGGTGCCGTCCGCGCTCACGTGCACGAGCCGCTTGCCGAGCAGATCCGGTGCGACCTCGAGGGCCGAGCGGTCGAACCAGTCGCGATCGAGTGGTGCCCCGCGCGGCCCCGGTGCCGTAGCCTCCCGGGGGGCGACCGCGGTCACAGCTTCAGGAACTGCGCGATCTCGCTCGGGACGAAGGGCCGGGCCAGGGTGCCGGCAATGGGAATCACGGTGTGGTTGAAGACTCCCACCAGGACCGATTTGTTCATGGCATCGTAGAAGCTCTTCAGCCAGCCCGTCTGATCCGCGGGCAGCGGCGGGGTGCCCGGCAGGGTGGTGACCTTGAAGAGCGAGTCGAAGACGACCAGGAAGAGCACGATGAACGTGGCGGCGAACGTGATCCCGAGCAGCGCGCCAACGACCTCGTCGATCTCCTTGACGATCGGCAGCCGGGTCGTCCGGTAGAAGATCCGCACGATGAACCAGCCTCCCACCGAGAAGGCCATGAACAGGAAGATGAAGACCCAGAACTCCCGGACCGGCGGGTCGAAGGCGGTCCAGAAGGTGGAGAGCGCATCGGTCACCGGACCCTTCAGCTGGGCGGCCAGGATGAAGGCCACCACCAGCGAGACCCAGCTCAGGACGTAGCGGATGACCCCCTGCTGGAAGCCGAAGAAGGCACCGGCGGCGAGCACGATGATGAGTCCGAAGTCGACCCAGTTGAGTTGACCGAAGAAATCGAGCACGACCAGCCTCTCGTGTTAGCCATCCTGCGCGGGGCAACCGCTGCGCGGGCCCGCGAAGCGTAGCAGCCCCCTTCCGACCCCGACAAGGCGGACGGTCGGGCCAGGACTCCGCCTCAGCGGATCTCCGCGCCCAGGTGGTGGCGGACCGATCCGCGGATCCGGTTCATGGCCTTCTCGACGCTCTTCTCGTCGCCCGAGACCTCCGGCTGGAAGCGCAGGGCGACGGCGTACGAGACCCTTCCGGGGCCGGCCTGCTCGCCGCGGTACTCGTCGAAGAGGCGGGCCTCGACCAGCATCGGACCCGCGCTCATGCGCACGATGCGCAGCAGCTCGCCGACCGGGGTGGCGTCATCGAGGATCACGGCCAGGTCGCGGTCCAGCGGCTGCGCGGCGGGGATCGGCCGCGCGCGCAGCTCGGCGGGCACCAGGTCGAGCAGCTGGGGCAGGCTCATGGCGGCGATCACCGGTCGGCCGGGCAAGCCCCATTCCTCGGCAACGGCGGGATGGACCTCGCCCACGCTCCCGTACGCGTGCCCGCCGGCATCGACGATGCGGCCGGCCCGGCCCGGGTGGAGGTGCGGATGGCGTTCCTCGCCGGTCTCCGGTCGATAGGCCGGCCGTGGCGCCCCCAGCGCGTCGTGAAGCGCCTCCACGATCCCCTTGAGGTCCGCCACATCGGCCGCGCGTGCCGCGACACCCACGCCGCGCGGCGCCAGGTCTCCCAGCAGCGCGATTCCCACGTGCCAGCGCTCGAAGCGTCCCTTGCCGGCGGTCTCCGAGCCACCCGGGGGACGCTTCAGCGCCGGGTCGTAGCGGTACGTCTTGCCGATCTCGAAGATCGCGACATCGGTCCGGCGCTCGCGGACGTTCTGCGCCAGGGAGGCGAGCAGCGACGGGTACGGCACCGGTCGCAGGAGGCTGTGATCCTCGCTGACCGGGTTCGCGATGCGTACCAGGTGCTCATCGTCGGGGTCGTAGCCGGAGCGGCCGAGATCGCCCGGGCCGATGAGCGCGTGGGTGACTGTCTCGTCGAGGCCCAGTCCGGCAAGGATGCGGCGCACCCGGTGCCGCGGTTCCGCGGGGTCGGGCCGGAACGGCGGCAGCGCGGCGACCGGAAGGCGCCCGGGGATCGCGTCGTAGCCGTGGGCGCGGGCCACCTCCTCGGCCACGTCCGCCGGGCCGGTCACGTCCAGGCGGTGCGGCGGGACGGTGACCTGGTAGGCCCCGCCCGCTCCGCCGGCCACCGCGAAGCCCAGGGGCTCCAGCAGGCCGCGGATGCGATCCACGTCGAGCGGGACGCCAAGCAGCCTCCCGGTGCGGGCCAGGTCCGCCTCGACCGTCACCAGCGGTTTCGGGTCCGGGTCGTTGTCGGCGATGCCGCGGGCCGTGCGGGCGCCGGTGATCTCGGCCAGCAGCTGCGCGGCACGGTCTGCCGCGTAGCGCGGCAGGTTCCAGCCGATTCCCTTCTCGTGCCGCATGCTGGCCTCGGAGCGCAGGGCGAGCCGACGCGCCGTGTTGCGGATGGTTGGCCCGTGGAAGACCGCCGACTCCAGGATGACCCTGCCGGTCTGCTCGGTCACCTCGGTGTCGGCGCCGCCCATGATCCCCGCCAGGCCGATCGCCCGGGCCTCGTCGGCGATCACCAGCATCC
>CAYVLM010000008.1:10250-16797 GCA_964452225.1 uncultured Steroidobacteraceae bacterium
TCGCTCCTCGTGGTCGATGGTGACCAGTCGCTCCCCGTCGCGGGCCCGACGGACCACGATCCGCCCGCCCGGAACCGTGTCCGCGTCGTAGGCGTGCATCGGCTGCCCCAGCTCCTGCATGACGTAGTTCGTGACGTCCACCACGGCGCTCACCGGCCGCATGCCCGCCGCGAGCAGGCGTCGCTGCATCCACTCCGGCGAGTCGCCGTTGCGGACCGCGTCGAACCAGCGCGCCGTGAAACGCGGGCAGAGGGACCGATCCTCGATGGACACGCTGACGTGGTCGTCGACCTGCTCATCGGCCTCGACCAGGCTGACCGATGGCGGCCGGAGCTCGTGGCCCGAGAACGCCGCGATCTCGCGCGCCAGGCCGACCATGGACAGCGCGTCGCCGCGGTTCGGCTTCACGTCGACGTCGAGCACGACCTCGCCGAAGACGGTGCGCAGGTCGGTGCCCAGGGCGTACTCGTCGGCGGTGCCGAGGATGTGGATCCCTTCGGCATCGGTACCCAGGTCGAGCTCGCGGGCCGAGCAGAGCATCCCGTTACTGACGACGCCCCGGATCTTGGTCCGCTCGATGCGACGCTCGCCTGGCAGCACCGCGCCGGGCAGGGCCACGGGAACCAGCTGACCGACCTCGAGGTTCTGGGCGCCACAGACGATCTCCATCGCCTCGGCGTCCTCGGCGGTGATCACCCGAGCCAGCCAGAGGGTGTCCGCGTTGGGGTGGCGCTGGACGTCGAGCAGGCGACCCACGACCACGTCGCTCCATTCGGCGCCGGTGATCTCGATGGCGCTGACCTCCATCCCGCGCATCGTCAGCGCGTCGGCCAGCGCCCGCGGCGCCAGGTCGATGGCCACGTACTCGCGGAGCCAGGAGAGCGGCACGCGCATGTCAGCGACCCTCCGGGAACTGCTCGAGGAAGCGGAGGTCGGCGCCCATCAGCAGCCGCAGGTCCGGGATCCCGTAGCGCAGCAGCGTCATCCGGTCCAGGCCCATGCCGAAGGCGTATCCCTGGTACTCGTCCGGGTCGAGTCCCCCGCTGCGCAGCACCACGGGGTGGACCATGCCGGCTCCGAGGATCGTGATCCACCCGGTGCGGCCGCAGGCCGGGCAGCCTGGTCCGCCGCAGACCAGGCAGGCGACGTCGAAGGCGACCGAGGGCTCGGTGAACGGGTAGTAGCCGGGACGGAAGCGGGTGGGAGTCTCCGGCCCGTAGATCGCCCGCGCGTACTCGGTGAGCATGCCCTTCAGGTCCGCCAGGGAGGTGTCGTGGTCGACGACCAGCCCCTCGACCTGGAAGAACTCGAAGTTGTGGCTCGCGTCCACCGCCTCGTAGCGGAAGCAGCGGCCGGGCATGATCGCCCGGATCGGGGGCGACAGCGCCTTCATGGCGCGGATCTGCACCGGGCTGGTGTGGGTGCGGAGGATCGTCCCGTCGTCAGCGGGCCGCAACGCGCCCGCCTCCCGGCTGCCGGGCTCGGCGACGTAGAGCGTGTCCCACAGGTCGCGGGACGGGTGGTCGGGCGGGATGTTCAGCGCCTCGAAGTTCCACCAGTCGTCCTCGATCTCCGGTCCCTCGAAGACCTCGAATCCGAAGGCGTGGAAGATCTCGCGGAGGTCGCGCTCCACGGTCATCAGCGGATGGAGGTGGCCGACCCGCCGTGGCCGTCCCGGAGCGGTCATATCCAGCCGCTCGGTCTCCAGGCGTGCCGAGCGGTCCGTCGCGCGGAGCGACTCGAGCCGCGCGGCGATGGCACCGTCGAGCGCGGTGCGCACCTCGTTGGCCAGGGCGCCGATCGCGGGCCGATCGGCGGGATCGATCCGGCCGAGCGCCCGGAGCAGGGCGGTGAGGCTGCCCGAGCGGCCGAGCAGCGCCGTCCGAAGCGCCTCGACGGCTGCTTCGTCGCCGGCGTCCGCCAGGCGCGCGGTCGCCTCGCCGCGCAACGCCTGCAGGCGGCCTCGCAGCTCGCTTGCGTTCATCGGTTCTGTGGCCATCGGTTCTCGGCCCACCTCCCGTGAGGGCATCCCGGATTGTCGCGCGAAGTCAAACGGCCCCGCTCCGCCGAACGGAGCAGGGCCGGGTGGCCGGCGTTCGTGACGCCGGCTAGCTGGTAAAGGAGGCCCTGGCGGTTTCGACGACCTGCGCGAAGGCGGCGTCGTCCCGGACGGCCAGATCGGCAAGGATCTTCCGGTCGACCTCCACCCCGGCGGCCTTCAGCCCGGCGATCAGCCGCCCATAGGGCAGGCCATGAGCGCGGGAGGCGGCATTGATCCGCTGGATCCAGAGGCGCCGCATGTCGCGCTTGCGCGCGCGACGGTCCCGGTACGCGTACACGAGGGCGTGGAAGAGCGCCTCGCGTGCCGGTCGGACGAGGGTCGAACGCGTCCCGCGCCGTCCGTGCGCCTGGGCGAGGAGGCGCCTGTGGCGCCGGTGTGCGGCGACGCCGCGCTTGACTCGAGCCATGGGTCAGCCTACTCGTAGGGCATGAGGCGCTTCAGCTGTCCGCTGTGCGCCTTGCTCACGACCGCCTTGCCCGCGTAGCGGCGGGTTCGACGGCTGGACTTGATCTCCAGGTGGTGGCCACGCCACGCCTTGGGCCGGACCCACTTGCCCGAGCCGGTCTTCTTGTAGCGCTTGGCCGTTCCCTTGTGGGTCTTGATCTTCGGCACTGTCCCTACTGCTCCGCGGTGGGCTGCTGCGGCTCCTCGGCGGCCGCGGTTGACGCCTGCGGAGCCTGGCCCTTGGCCGCCAGCGCCTCGCCGATCGTCTGCCCGTTGGTCGCCGGCGCCGCCTGCGCCGCCTCGTCCGTGTCTGCCTTCTTCTCCGGTCGTTTCTCGACCGGCGCCATCACGATATACATGCTGCGTCCTTCAAGGAGCGGCTGCCGCTCTATGGTCCCGCTCTCAGCGAGCATCTCCGCCGCCCGCTCCAGGAGTGCGCGACCCAGGTTGGCGTGGGTCATCTCGCGGCCGCGGAACTGGACCGTCACCTTGACCCGGTCGCCCTCGTCGAGGAACTGGGCCGCCCTGCGTGTCTTGGTCCGCAGGTCATTGGTGTCGATCTTGACCCGCAGACGGATCTCCTTGAAGGTCTGCGACTTCTGCTTTCTCTTCGCCTCGCGCTCGCGCTTCTGGAGGTCGTACTTGTACTGGCCGTAGTCGAGGATCCGACAGACTGGCGGGACCGCCGTAGGCGCTACCTCGACGAGGTCGAGCCCCTTCTCCTGGGCCAGGGCCAGGGCATTGGCGGTCGCCATGACGCCAAGCTGCTGCCCTTCATCATCGATGACCCGCACCTCGCGGATCCGGATCATCTCGTTGACGCGGAGATCCCTTGCGATCTTGTTCAGCTCCTTCAACAAACAGGCCACCGGCCGATGCGGACGGAGGCCCACGTTTTACGCGTGAAACGCCGCGGCACTATACCGCGAAGGCCCGTTCGCGGTCAACGAAGAGGGACGCAAACGAGGACCGCGCTCGCGGCGCGGTCCTCGTGATACGTGATCGGGCCTCGCGGCCCGGTCGGCGATCAGTACCAGCGGTGGCCGGCCCGGACGACCAGGTCGAGCCCGCTGGGTACCGAGGAGGATGAGGGTGTGGGTGGAACTGAGACGCCACAGACGGTGCACGTCATCACCAGGTCCACCGCATACCGGCTCCAAGGGCGAGGGCCATTGACGCCAGGATCGCCAGGGCCCAGGTGAGTCGTGTCAGCTTCTCCTTCACGTTTTTCACCTCGCGCAGTGGTTCACGATCCTTGCCGGCAACCGGGCGGTCTCATCACGTGTGGGTGAGATCCCTGGCTTTGCGTCCCCACCTCGCGGCGGGTTTGCCCTGGACGGATGATCGACGGAAGGCGTCTTTCGCCCTCGTGGGCAGCGTATGGCGCCGCGCGCGCGAGCCCTATCGCTCTTCCGTACTCACGGCACGGGACCTTCGTGGGAGGTTCCCGCGCGCACCACGCCGCATGGAGATTGCGATGGCCCAGGCCAGCCCGATGCCGATCATCACGTCGCCGACGCTGAAGATGTTCGTGAAGGGCAGCCAGGAAGGCAGCGCGAAGAGGTCGGTCAGGGGTGCCAGATGGGGGTGGCCAAGAAGCAGGCTGTTTGAGTACCCGGCATGGACCGTCTTGCCCAGCGCGGCCAGGGCGGTATCGGAGACCGGCATGTAGCCGCCGTTGGCCACGATGGCGGCCAGGTTCAGCGCGGCACCCAGGGCCATCACGGCCAGGCCGGGGATGGCCAGGTTGCGCAGCACGACGAGAAGCACCAGCAGGGAGGAGGCGACGTACAGCAGGGCGCCAAGCGACCCCACGTGATCGGTCAGGGGCGTCGAGAAGAGCGCCACCTGGGCGAGGAGGCCGATCAGGGCAACCGGCGCCCAGCGGATCGTGACCTTCTCCAGCGATGCGAGGCGACCGCCCGCCAGCCAGCCGGCCACCACGCCCACCGGAAGCGCGTAGAGGATGAACATCAGGCGGCGTCCGCGGTCGACGGGGCTGATGCTCGCGCGCCGCCACCCGCGACGCCCTGGCGCCGCGCCCGGTCGAGCGCCCGCCTGGCGAGAAGGTCCGCCATGGGCGCGGGACGGGCGAACAGGAAGCCCTGGCCATACTCGCCGCCCATCTCCCGGAGCCGCACGAGCTGGTCCTGCTCCTCGATCCCCTCGGTGATCACGGTCAGGTTCAGCCGCCGTCCCAGCGCCAGGATGGCGCCGGTGAAGGCCCACGTCTGCCCGTCGTCTCCCGCGTGCCCCACGAAGTCCTTGGCGATCTTGAGAATGTCGACCGGGAAGCGGCGAAGGTAGGTGAGCGACGAGTAGCCGGTCCCGAAGTCATCGATCGCGATGCGCACGCCGCGAGCGCGGAGCGCCTTGAGCTTGTCGATCGTGGCGTCGGCGTCGCGGAACATGGCACTCTCGGTGATCTCCACCACCAGGTGCTCAGGCGTCACCCCCGATGCGGTGGCCATCCGGTCGACCTGGTCGAGGAAGCCGCTCTGCTGGAGCTGGATGGCCGAGACGTTCACGCTCAGGAAGACCTGCTCGTCCCCGCCGGCGCGCGCATTCCATGTCTGTACCTCCTCGGCCGCCTTGTCCATCACGAAGCGGCCCAGCGGAACGATGGAGCCCGACTCCTCGGCCAGCGCGATGAAGTCCTCCGGCTCGACGAGGCCGCGGGTCGGGTGCCGCCAGCGCACGAGTGCCTCCATACCGACCGTGCGGCCCGTGGCCAGCTCGACGATCGGCTGGTGGAGCACCACCAGCTCGCGACGGGAGATGCTGCGGGCCAGCGCGGCCGACAGCTCGTGGCGGGCGATGATCGCCGCGTGGGTCGTGGGGTCGAAGGTGGCGAAGCAGCGCCGCCCGTTGGCCTTGGCCGTGTACATCGCCACGTCCGCGTTGCTGAGCAGCTCGCCGGCGGTCTGTCGCGGGCCATTGCTCATGGCGATCCCGACGCTGGCGCCCACCACGACCTCCTCTCCCTTGATCGGGAAGCCGGCACCCATGAGGTTGATGAGCCGCTCGGCGATCGCGGCTGCGTGCTCCAGGTTCGGCTGGTCGCGGATGAGGATCGCGAACTCGTCGCCGCCGAGACGGGCGGCCAGGTCATGCTCGCGCAGGCAGCTCCTGATCCGCTCGGTGACCATGACCAGGAGCTCATCACCGGCCGCGTGGCCGAGGGTGTCGTTCACCAGCTTGAAGTCGTCAAGGTCCAGCAACAGGATCACCGGACGTGACCCGTCGGGGTGCTCGGACCGAATCTCGGTCGTCGCGCCCTCCAGGAACATCATCCGGTTCGGCAGGTTGGTGAGCGGGTCGTGGTAGGCCTGGTAGCGGAGCTGCTCCTTGAGGCGGGAGAGCTCGGCCAGCGACTGCTCGAGCTGGCCGTTCTCGAGGGCCACGGCGGCCTGGTTCGCAAGCGTCTCGAGCAGCCGGACATCGTCTGGCTCGAACGTGGTTCCCTCGGTGAGCCGGTTCGCCACGGTGAAGAGGCCCATGACGCCCGCTTCGCCGACGAGCGGCGCCACCATCGCCTCTCGGATCGTCACCTCCCGGCCACCGGGTGTCCGAGGCAGCCTGGCCATGACGGCGCGGCGTTCGCCGATGACCCCGAGCAGCTGGGGATCGACCTCCATGGCGGGGATCGGGATCAGCAGCTCGGAGGGCTCGTCCTGGATGGACGAGGTGCGCAGCGCCCGGTGCTCCGATCCGTCCGACTCGAGCACGACCTCCGCGAGCTCCGCGCGGAACATGGTGCGCGCGTGGTCGAGGAGGGCCGCCAGCGCGACGTCGAGCTCCGGCGAGTGCTGGAGGATGCGGCTCGACTGGTAGACCAGCTCCAGCCGCTCGTGCTTCTCGCGCTCCGAGACCCACGCTCGATAGGCGAGGAACAGCGTGGACAGCGGAATGGCCAGCAGCCAGAGGGCGCTGGGTGTGTACCAGAGGAGGACGACCGCCAGGAGGGCGATGCTGGTGTTGGCCATGGCGACCAGGCCCCCGAACTCGAGCATGTCGGGGAGCTTCTTGTACTGTGGCGCT
>CAYVLM010000009.1:0-16510 GCA_964452225.1 uncultured Steroidobacteraceae bacterium
TGGGAGAACCAGGAGCGCGCTTCATCCAGGCGCCCCGCAAAGCCCAGGCCACGACCGGCGTTGAGCGCGGCGAAGGCGAGCGCCTGCGGGTTTCCGGATCGTCGCGCCGTCTCGAGGATCTCGGCGACGATTGCCTGCGCGGTCGCCGCGTCGCCACCCATGGCCGCTTGCATGGCTGACATGCCCTGCAGCGAGATGAGCATGACCGGGTCACCGCCCTCTCCCTGCCGCTTGAGCGCCTCCTGGTAGGCGGCCCGGCCTTCCTCCATGCGCCCCGAGAAGCCAGCCTGGACCGTTGCTGCGGTGTACGCCTCGGCGAGGGCACGCGAGTCACCTGTCGACTGCGCGCGAGCCAGGGCTTCATCCGCCAGCTCCCCGGCCTCGAGGGCGCTGCCCCACATCGCCTGTGCGAAGGCCGCGGCGCTGAGCGTGAGTGATACGAGGATCTCTCGGTCGGCCGTGTCACCCGGCGCCGGCGGGGGGAGATGCCGGGCAAGGTCGGCCGCGCGGGTCATCAGCCCCACCGACTCGGGACCCCCCGCGCGTGACCGCCAGTACTGCACGAGGGCGAGCGTCACCCGCACCGAGCGCTCGGGATCTGCCTCGGAGCCCCAGTCGATGGCCGAGAGCAGGTTCTCGCGCTCCACGTCCAGGCGGTGCAGCCAGGGGGTCATTTCCGGACCGCTGAGCGCGGTTTCGGCGAGGAGCGCCAGGTCAAGGAAGTACCCCAGGTGCCGGTCGCGCATGGCGCGCATCTCCCCGGAGCCGATGAGGCGCTCACGAGCGTACTGGCGGATCGTCTCGAGCATGCGGTAGCGCGTGGCCTCGGCATGCTCCACGAGCACGAGCGATCGGTCGACGAGGCGGGAGAGGCCGTCGAGCGTCGCGATGCGAGCGCCGGCAGAGGACGTGGCGCCGGGCGCGTCGTCCGGGCCGGCGACTGCCGCGGCGGCCTCCAGCGTCCAGCCGCCGGTGAAGACCGACAGGCGGGCCAGGAGCTGCTGGTCATCGGCTGTCAGCAGGTCCCAGCTCCAGTCGACGAGCGCCTGGAGGGTCTGCTGCCGTGGCAGGGCCGTGCGACGCCCACCGGTGAGCAGGCGGAACCGGTCGTTCAGCCCGGCGGCGATCTCCTCGGGGGAGAGGACGGTGACGCGCGCCGCCGCGAGCTCGATCGCCAGCGGGATGCCGTCCAGGCGCCGGCAGATCTCCGCGATCGGTCCGGCGTTTGCGGGCGAGAGCGAGAACCCGGGCTCCACCGCCGCGGCGCGCTCCACGAAGAGGCGCACCGCCTCGCTGGCGGCAACCTCGGCGAGGGTGCCCGCGGATGAGCCGCTTTCGGGCAGGCCGAGCGACGGCACCTGGAAGACGACCTCTCCCGGGGTGCCGAGCGCCTCGCGGCTGGTGGCGATCACCGAGACGTCCGGACAGGCGGCCAGCACGTGCTCGACGGCCTCGGCCGCGGCTTCCACCAGGTGCTCGCAGTTGTCGAGCAGGATGGCCATTGACTTCGACCGGCAGAAGTCGGTGAGCGTGTCGATGGCGGGGCGGTCCGGATCATCGGCGATGCCCAGGCTGCGGCCCACCTGCGGCACGACGCGAGCGGGATCGGTGAGCGCCGCGAGCTCGACGAGCCAGACGCCGTTGGGGTAGCGGTCGAGGAGCTCCGCGCCGGCCTGCACCATGAGCCGCGTCTTGCCGGTACCCCCGGTGCCGATGAGGGTGACGAGCCGGTGCGAAACCGCGAGCTCCCGGACCTCGGCCAGCTCACGCTCGCGGCCGACGAAGGAGGTGAGCTGCGACGGCAGGTTCGTGCCGAAGGCGCCGAGCGAGCGGAGAGGTGGGAAGTCGCGCGGGAGATCCGGGGCGAGCACGGAGAAGACCTGTTGTGCGCGATCGAGATCGCGAAGGCGATGCTCGCCGTGGTCGCGGAGCTCGAGCTCGCCGGGAAGGTTCTCCCGCGCGAGGGCGGCGGTCGTGCCGGAGAGCAGGATCTGCCCGCCGTGCCCAATCGCCAGCAACCGCGCCACCCGGTTCACGGCGGGGCCGAAGTAGTCGTCGTCGCGCTCTTCCGCCGGGCCGGTGTGGAGTGCCATCCGCACGCCCAGCGGTCCAGTTGCCCCCCACGCGTGAGTTGTCAGCGACCGCTGGCCGTCCACCGCGGCGAGGATGGCGGCTCCTGCCTTGTCGAACGCGGCCAGCACGCCGTCCCCGGTCGTCTTCACGACCCGGCCGCCGGCGGTCTCAACGGAGTCGCGCAGGATGCGGTCGTGATCCTGCAGCGAGGCTGCCATGGCGTCGCCGTGCTCCTCCCAGAGCCGGGTCGAGCCCTCGATATCGGTCATCAGGAAGGTGACCGGCAGCGTCGTGCCCGTTGTTGGCCGTTCGGCTGGCGTGGGACCTCGCTCGTCCTGGGGCACTGCCGCGGAATCGTACGTCGGCGCCACGCGTACCGCTCGAGCTACTGCGTCGTGCGGCGGCGGTAGAGGTAGAGGGCGATCGGGAAGAAGAGCACCAGCAGGGCGGCGCTCCAGGCGATGGCCGGCACCAGGTCGGGGCCACCGGTGCCGCCCAGGATCAGGCTGCGGACCGCGTTGATGGTCAGGGTCATTGGCTGGTGGTCCGCGAAGGCCTGCAGCCAGCTCGGCATGGTGTTGGTGGGGACGAAGGCGCTGCTGGCGAAGGTCAGCGGGAAGACCGCCAGGAAGATGAGGCCCTGGACCGCCTCCGGCGTCCGCACCCAGGCGCCTGCGGCCACGCCCACCCAGGCCAGCGCGAAGCCGAAGGTGAGCAGGAGCGCGCTGGCGGCAATGAAGTGCAGCAGGGTTCCCTCCGGCCGGAAGCCGACCGCCAGGCCCACCACCGTCATCACCGCGATCGCCAGCATCCCGCGCAGCAGGTCGGTGAAGGTCCGCCCGGTGATCACCGCCGACTGCGACATCGGCAGGGAGCGGAAGCGATCGATCATGCCCTTCGACAGGTCATTGGCCAGCAGGATCCCGGTGCCGATGGCGGCGAAGACGATGGTCTGCACGAAGATGCCGGCCATCAGGTAGTTGACGTAGCTCGTGCCCTGCACCGCAATCGCTCCGCCGAAGACGTAGCGGAACAGCAGGACGAACATGACCGGCTGCACCGTCACGTCCAGGAGCAGCTCAGGGTTGCGGCGGATGTGGCGCAGGTTGCGCTTGACCATCTCGACCGAGTCCAGCAGCCACCAGCGCAGGCTCATGCCGCGCTCTCCCCGTCGCCCGTCTCCTCCTCGGCCGGACGACCCGTGATGCTCAGGAACACCTCGTCAAGGGTCGGGCGCCGGAAGCCCACGTCGTCGACCTCCACGCCCGCGGCATCGAGCTCGCGCACAGCGCGGGTCAGGAGGCCGCCGTGAGCGGAGACCGGCACGCTCACGTGCCGGATCTCGGCGTCGACCGCCGGCTCCGCGCCCGAGAGGGCCGCCAGCACGCGCGTGGCGGCCCCGAGGTCCCCGCCGACCGCGACCACGACCTCCAGGCGCTCGGCCCCGCTCTGGCGCTTGAGCTCGGCAGCCGTTCCCCGGGCGATCACGCGGCCGTGGTCGATGACCGCGATGTCATCGGCCAGGCGGTCCGCCTCCTCCAGGTACTGGGTGGTCATCAGCAGCGTGGTGCCCCCGTGCGCCAGGGTCTCGATCAGGTCCCACATGGCGATCCGCCCGCGCGGATCGAGGCCGGTGGTCGGCTCGTCGAGGAAGAGGACCGGCGGGCGTGCCACCAGGGCGCCGGCCAGGTCCAGCCGGCGGCGCATGCCACCCGAGTAGGTCTTCACGATGCGGTTTGCCGATTCCACCAGGTCGAAGGACTCGAGCAGCTCGGTGGCGCGGCGGCGAGCATCGGCGGGCTTGAGCCGGAAGAGACGGCCGATCATCTCGAGGTTCTCGCGCCCCGTGAGCAGCTCGTCGAGGGCCGCGTACTGCCCGGCCAGCCCGATTCGGCTGCGCACCTCGCCCGGGTGGCGGGCAACGTCGATCCCGGCGACCTCGGCGTGGCCGGCATCGGCGCTGATCAGCGTGGTGAGGATGCGGACTGCGGTCGTCTTGCCCGCCCCGTTGGGACCCAGGACGCCGAGGATCGTCCCCTCGGGCGCGTCGAGGTCCAGGCCACGGAGCGCATGGGTGGTGCCGAAATGCTTGTGGAGTCCCTCGGCCAGGATGGTCGGGCGTGTCACGGACGGTGGAGCGTACCAGAGGAGCGTGAAGGGCGCGACCGGCACAGCCGGGCGTGACCATCGGCACTGGGCGCGTGATCCGGGGAAGGCAGGCTATGGCCGTGGCCCTGACCCATCCGGTCCTCGTCGACCGCGCGTACCGCGACGACGGGGAGGACATGCGCCGCCTGCACCGCCTCCTGGCGGAGGCCCACCGCCTCACCGGGCGCTGGTTCGGCTGGACGCCGGACCGCCTGGACGGATTCCTGCGCCGCTGCTGGGCGAGTGAAAGCGGTCCGGCCGCCCTCGAGGAGATCCACCTGTGGGAGGCGCCGGACGGCTCGATCGTCGGCGCCGTCCATCCGGAGGACGCGGACGAGGCGTGGGTCGAAGTCCATCCGGCCTGGGAGCGAATCGTTCCCGAGCAGCTCGCGTGGGCCGAGGCGCGTCATCGGGAACGGCATGCCGGCGACGAGCCGATGCCGCCCCTCCTTGCGTATCGCTCAGCGGGCGATCACGTGCTGCGCACCGTGCTCGAGGCGCGTGGGTACGTCGAGCGGCAGGTGGTGGAGGTGCTTCGGCGCTGCCCGGTGCCCGCGGAGCCCGGCCATGCGGTCCTGCCGGCCGGCTATCGTCTCGTCATCCCCGACGTCACCGACCCGCATGATCGCCACGAGCTGATGGTGATCACCGAGCGCGTCTTCGGCGTGCGCTTCGACGACCGCGCGATGCTCCTCGAGGATCGGTGGCAGACGCCGCACGCCCGGATCGCCGCCGCGACCGCCGCGGGCACCTTCGCGGCATGGTGTGGCGTGTGGGCGACTCCCGGCCTGGGGGCGGGGTTCTTCGAGCCGGTTGGCACAGACCCAGACCACCGTCGCCGCGGCCTGGCGACCGCCGTGATGGTCGAGGGGCTGGCCTGGATGCGAGCACGAGGCGTCCGGTACGCGCACGTGGGGACCGGCGCCACCATGGACGCCAACCGCCTCTACGCGGGCCTCGGGTTCCGGATATTCGAGTCGACCCACCGGTGGACCTGGGGGGGAGGCTAGGATTCGGCCCGGAGGTCGCCGTGCCCGCTGGTCCCATCGCCATCGTCTCCGCGCTCCCCGACGAGCTCGCCGTCCTGCGCTCCGCGCTCACGGACCCCGATCAGCTCTCCCTGGCCCCCGGTCTCCCGGCCTGGTCGGGAGCGCTCGACGGCGAGCCGGTCGTGCTCGCCGAGGCGGGGATCGGGAAGGTCGCCATGGCGGCGGTGGGCAGCCTGCTCCTCTCCGCCGTCAGGCCGCGGGTCGTGGTCTTCACCGGCGTCGCCGGCGGGCTCGATCCCGAGCTGCAGGTGGGGGACGTCGTCGTCGCCCGGCGCCTCGTCCAGCACGACGCAGGGGTCGTCGAGCCTGAAGGCCTGGTCGTCTACCAGGCCGGGCACCTGCCCTTCTTCAACCCGACCGAGCGCCTGGGCTTCGAGACCGATCCGCCGCTTCTTGGCCGCGTCATGGAGCGCCTGGCCGGGCTGGAGCTGCAGCCGATCGAGGGGCGTGCCCCCCGCGTCGTGGCGGGAACCATCCTCACCGGCGACGTCTTCGTTGACTCGGCGGCCATGCGGCGCCGGCTGCACGCCGAGCTCGGTGGGACGGCCGTGGAGATGGAGGGCGCCGCACTGGCCCAGGTGGCCGAGCTCCTCGGCGTGCCGCACCTGGTGATCCGCGCCCTCAGCGACCTCGCCGGCGAGGAGGCGCCGTCACCCGAGGTGTTCGCCCGCTTCGTGCAGGCAGCCTCGGCCAACGGCGCGGCGGTCGTACGGCGCCTGCTCCCGGTGCTCGAGACCATCGACCCGCCCGTGCAGCGCTAGGCGAACGAGGCCTCCAGCTCGCGCACGAAGGTCGCGATCTCCGGCGTGTCCTCGCCCTCTGCGACCACGGGCGCCATCGGCTCCGGCTGGGTCGCCAGGCGGCCGATCGCGCGCAGCATCTGCCACGCGACGAATGCGCCGGTCGGCTTGATCACCAGCCAGTAGGGGCCGAAGCGCAGACGGGCTGCGAGCCCCAGCGCGTGGGTCCGGTGCTCAAGGGTGATGCGGCATCGGCCCGGCTCGAGCTCGGTCACCCGCAGGCTGATCGCCAGCTTCTCGAAGCCGGAGCGGGTGAACTCGCGGAAGCCGTGTGCGCCGGTGAGCGACTGCGGCTCCTGGTCGCCCAGCTGGTGGAGGCGTCCCACCATGCCCAGGGCCAGCTCCGTCGGGCGCTCGGCGAGCACGATTCCACCGGTGCCACCGCGCAGCATGGCCACGAAGGGCTGGTCCGGATCGGTCGGCCCGGCTCCGCCGGCAATCCGCTGTGGCATGTACCGCAGCTCCCCCAGCAGCCAGGCGGAGCGCATGTCGCGCAGCCGGAGCTCGCGAAGGGCGCGCAGGATGCGCCGGGGCGCGGCGGGCACCTCGATGCTGATCGTGTCGCGGTACTCGTAGTCGGGAAGGAACTCGTCGAGGAGCTCGCTCGGGCAGGCCCGGTATCGCCAGGGGCGAACCCAGGCCAGGGCCGCCGCAGACGCCAGGCTGCCGGCGACCGCCACGCTGCCAGCACGCATCGTCCACACCTCGCTCCATCGGCGTCCGGCACACTAGGCCGGGCGAGGCCGATGCCGGCAGGATCGAGCGTGGGCGCCGCGCAACTCCAGTGCCGTTGGCCCCGCCATCGCGGTGCCAACGTCGCTTTCGGCCCGTTCGACCCGGAAGGTCCGCGGGCACCCTTGGCGTTGCACGATTACCACGAGGGGGAGTGGAACCACGGCAAGACTCGTGCTGCGCCTCGCTGCTACCAGCGGGGATGGTGGGGCCGTGGCAGACCGGGGGCTGTGCCTAGCCGGCACTACCTTGGCTGGTACCGCAGCGGCGGAACGGGTGCTGTGCCACGCCGGCACTACCGTGGCTGGTACCGCAGCGGCGGAACGGCCCGTGTGCCACGCTGCTACCAGCGGGGATGGTGGGCTCGTGGCAGACCGGGGGCTGTGCCACGCCGGCACTACCGTGGCTGGTGAGCCCGTGATGAACGCGATGGTGCCGATCAGTTGGGCGCCCGCTGTCGGCCGGATGCGTCAGCGAGAGCGAAGGCGAGCACGCTGGGAAGAATGAGGAGGCCGCCGATCTCCATTCCCAGGAGGCACAGCAGGGCAAGCACGATGTCGATCATGAGCCCGCTCCCCGCGAGCGCGAGAGCCACACCCCGCGCAACGGCCACGATGCCGAGCCAGAGGAGGGCGTACCGCAGTGATGGCACCCCGGGGTTGAGGGCGACCACCGCGACCCCGCTGGCGAGGAGCGCCCAGGCTGCCAGCCGCGCGCCGGTCGCGGCGAATCGCCTCCAGCCGCTCAGCTCGGCAACCCTTCCGCGTCCGGGGGTGAGATCGGGCCGGCCGCCTCAACGGATCCGGCCGGGGCTGGCCAGCGCACCGCAGCGGCTATCGCGAAGCCCGCAGCCGCGAGCAGGCTGCCACCCACGCCGATCGCGCGGAGGGCGGTCCACCACCATTCCCCGAGGGCGGTGCCGGTCGAGAGGATGCTGGCCCAGGTCATGACCGCGCCGGCAGCCACGGAGATCCCCAGCCCGATCCCCACCGGCCAGCGCCAGTCGAGGGGCGGGCCCGGCGCCGCGACCGCGACCGCGACCAGCGCGATGATCCCGGTGGTCGCTGCGCGCAGCAGCGTGAGCAGGACGTCTGCAACGAATGCGCCCGAGTTGGCGTCCGGTGGAAGCGCGTAGTAGGGGGCGGTTCCCGTCACGCTGGCCAGGGTGGCGACCGCAACGACGCCGATCAGGAGCAGACGCGCCCGCCCGCGCGCGACCCGCCACGACGAACGGCCGACCCCCCAGGCGATCAGCAGCACGCCAATGGCAACGAGTGCGTTGGCGGCCACGTACAGGTCCTGGTACGTCGTCAGCAGGACGGTGTTGTTCACGATCACGCCCAGGTCGACGGTCCGGAACCAGGCGTCCTGCACCTGTGACGCAATAGCCCCGAAAGCCCACAGCGCGGCGCCGGCCAGGATGGCCCGATGGCGTGCGCCAAGCGCGGCCCCGGAGAGGAGGACGGCGGCGAGGAGCAGGAACGGCTGGGCGTCATCCAGACCGTTGACGATGAGCGCGGGAACAAAGCTGTTGTAGCCGGTCATGACATCGATCAGCCGGCTGCCGATGGCGAAGCTCGCGACGGCGAGCGCGAGCGCCGTGACAATCGCGGCGCCCAGCGCTGGATGGCGCCTCCGCATGCCCCCGACCACGTGTCAGTCCTCCCTCGGCTCCCTGGGCGAGATGCCGCCGCCGGCAGCCGACATCGACTGCCCGCCGCGATCCAGCTGAACATTCTCGTGCGTGCGTGGCCGCACGTCACGCAGGAATCGCCGGGCCGCCGCCGGCCGCAGACTCGAGCTCCAGGAGGGCACGTTTGCGGTCGAGGCCACCGCCGTAGCCGCCGAGCCCGCCGCCGGCCGCCACGACGCGGTGGCAGGGGATCACGATCGCGACCCGGTTGCTCCCGTTGGCGCGACCAACGGCGCGGGCGGCGCCCGGCCGGCCCGCCATCGCCGCCAGCTCTGCGTAGGTCGTGGTGGTGCCGTACGGGACTCGCAGCAGACCGTCCCAGATCGTCCGCTGGAAGGTGGACCCGGGCACATCCAGCGGGAGGTCGAACTCGGCCCGCGCCCCGGCGAAGTACTCCTCGAGCTGGGCGGCGAGACGGTCAAGATGCGCGTGGCGACCGGCGACGAGCGGCCCGTGCAGCCGTTGAACCGTCCGCAGCTGCGTCGGAAGCATCGGTCTGTCCGTGAACTCCAGGAGGCAGATGCCGGCATCGGTGGTGCCGGCCAGCATCGGGCCCAGCGGCGTTTCGAGCAGGGTGATGACCACGCGGTCCCGGCCGTGGGTCCGGCGTCGCGCCACCCGGGCAGCGCCGACCACGGCACTCAGGCGTCGCGCCCGCAGGTACCCCGCCACGGTCATGCCATGGGCTGAGCGCATCCAGCGCTCGAGCGCTTCGGGCGCGGTCCCGGCGGCGTTGCCGAGCTCGCGAACGCTGCGCGGACGGTCCGGATCGTGCTCCACGGTGTCAACGGCGGCTCGCGCCCATTCCGGGGCGACCGCGCTGGCCATGGGACGGCAGCGGCGGCACGGGCGAAAGCCGGCGAACAGGGCGCTGCGCGCTCCGTCGAATGGGCGGACGTGGCTGGGCAAGGGCGAGGCGGAGCATTCAGGTCGGCAGAAGATGCCGGTGGTGCTGACGGCGGTGACGGTCATGCAGCTTTGAACGCCGATGTCGACCACTTCGTGAGATGGGGCCGTACGATGGGCGGCGCAATCGGGTGCAGCCACGGCGCAATCGAGCGCAGCCGAGGGCGCAAGGGACAGGAGGGTCGGGCGGTGAGCAAGCTGTTGATCGCGGTGGTCCACAACCTCGACGCCGAGGAGGTGATCTCCGCGCTGGAGGAGAAGCAGCATCGGGTCACGATGGTCCCGTCCATCGGGGGCTTCCTGCGCATCGAGAACGCCACGCTGCTGATCGGCGCAGAGGAGGACGAGGTCCCGGACGTCCTCGGGGTCATCGAGCAGCACTGCTCGAGCCGTGACCTGGAGCTGCCGCTGGTCGTGGTCGGCCGGCTCCAGGACGAGCTGCCGCGCATGGTGCGCCACGGCGGGGCGACGGTGATGATCGCCGACCTCGACTCAATCCGGAAGATCTGAGGCGGACCCGGCTGCGTGGGTGTCCCGGAGGCGATCGCGATCCTGGCTGCCGGGATGGCCGCCGGCACCGTCAACACCATCGTCGGCTCGGGGACGCTGATCACCTTCCCCACCCTGCTCGCCTTCGGCTACGCGCCGGTCGTGGCCAACGTGTCGAACACGGTGGGCCTGGTCCCGGGGGCCGCGAGCGGCGCCTTCGGCTACCGGCGTGAGCTGAGCGGCCAGCGGCAGCGCGTGATCCGGCTGGGTATCGCGGGCATGCTCGGCGGGCTGACGGGCGGGATCCTGCTGCTTGCCCTTCCGGCATCGGCCTTCAGCCGGATCGTCCCGTTCCTGATCCTGCTGGCCTCCGCGCTGGTCCTCGTCCAGCCGTGGCTGGCGCGGAGGCTCACCCACCGGCGGAGGCACGGCGCGCCGCCATCGGTACTGCTCGCCATCGGCGTCTACGCGACCGCCGTGTACGGCGGCTACTTCGGGGCGGCGCAGAGCGTGATCCTGATCGCGATCCTGGGGATCGGCCTGCCCGACCATCTCCAGCGCCTCAACGCTCTGAAGAACGTCCTGAACCTGGCAGTCAACCTCGTGGCGGCCGCGCTGTTCATTGGCGCCCCCCTCGTGCTTGACGTGCCATCGGTCTCGTGGGCGCCGGCGGTGCTGATCGCCACCGGCTCGGTGGTCGGGGGACAGGTCGGCGCGGTGATCGGGCGCCGGATCCCCCAGGGCGTGCTGCGCGCGATCATCGTGGTCGTGGGCACCGCGGTGGGTGTGAAGCTCCTCCTGGGCTGACGGCCGGCGCGGCGTGACCGGCCGGCGCGGCCGACCCGTCAGGCCGCTTCGTGCGTCCGGAAGCGGAGCGCCACCCCGATCGTCAGAAGCCCGGTGCTGAAGGCGACCGAGTTGGGAACGATGATCGCGGGGTTGCCGAGCGACGCGCCGTACACGATCCAGAGCATGAAGCCGACCTCCAGGACCAGCAGGTAGCTGATGGAGATGTCATCGGAGGCGCGCCGCTCGAGGATACGCGCGATCTGGAGGGCGGGTGCGAGCGCCATCAGCACGCCCCAGGTGGCGGCCAGGACGCCGAGCGAATCGGTCATGAGGTGTCCCTCGCTGGGCGCTCTTGCGATCGGCCGCGTTCGCTGGGATACCCCACCGAGGAGCGCTCACGACGGCACCCTTGATGGTAGCCGGTACCCGTCGGCGGCGTGGCAGCCCGTGCCGCGCGGTCACGAGCCGACCGAGGTCGGATCGACCCGGTAGATCTCGTTGCCGCCGTAGTTCTCGACCCACAGCTCGCTCCCGACCTGCTCCACGGTCCACGTCCCGCTCTTCAGCTGAACGGCACCGGTGACCGTGTTGGTGTCCGGCGAGACGCGCGAGAGGGTCCCGCTGGAGTCCGCGACCCAGAGAGCCCCGAAGGCGTAGACCGGATCGCGCGGCCGTCTGCCCACGTCGATCGTCGCGATCTCCTGTCCGCTGGAGGGATCGATGCGATGGGCGCCGCCGCCGTTGTCGGTGACCCACAGCGTCCCGTCACCATCGGCGAACCAGGTCGGCAGCGTGCCAATGTCCTGGGAGATGTCGACGGCGGTGGCGGCCGCGTTCAGACGGAGCACCTTGTGCGTGGACTGGATCGTGACCCAGACGTGGCCGTCGACGTAGGCCAGCCCGGTCGGGTCACCGCCGGTGACCACCGACGGGCCGGGCTTGGCGGTCTTGGCGTCGTAGCCGACCACGCCCGGAAGACCGCGGTCGGCGACCCACACGTAGCCGCCGCCCGGCTGCACGTCCCAGGGGTCTCCGTCGAGACGGATCGTCTGCTGGACCCTGCCCGTCGACGGGTCGAGCTGGACGAGATTCTCCAGCCCCAGCACGCCGACCCACAGGGAGCCGTCCGCCCAGGCGATCCCGCAGGGGGCGCCGTTGACCGTGGCGACGTCGGTGACGGCTCCGCTGGAGGGATCGACGCGCACCACCTTGTGGTCGTGGTAGAGGGTCACGAAGACCGAGCCGTCCGGCGCGGTCTCCAGCGCGCAGGGGCCGGAGCCCACCACGACGGTGCTCACCTGCCCCGCCGCCGGCGTGGGGACGGCGGTGGGACTGGGTGGCGCGGTCGCAGTGGGCACGGAGGTGGCGGTCGCGGCTCCGCTTTCGGCACCCGTCCCGGCCGACGCCGGCCCAGCGGTTCCCGAGGGAGCCCCGGAACATCCGGCAAGCACGGCGAAGGCAAGGAAGATGCCAGCGGGTCGAACGAGCCGGGAAGGTCGCGGCGCCAGTCCCATGGCCGGGTCCACCTCATGCGATGGTCGCGGTACGTGCCCGATCCGAACGGGCGAACTACTACGGATCCGTAGTATATCGCCACCGGGAACCCACGGCGAGCGGATCGGGCCACCGGCCCCGGGCCACCAGCGGCGTTCTCATGCAATTCTCAGAAAGGCATGGCACTCTGTGGCCATGATGCAGCAACCTGACGAGCGGCCGTCCCGACCCGAGCCGGGGCCCGCTTTCCTCCCGCCTGCGCCGCCAGCCGCGCCACCCCCTGCGCCGCAGGCGGCCGTCGCGCCAGCGGTGCGCCGGGGCAGCTGGTGGGTCCCGATCATCATCGTCGCGCTGGTGATCGGCATGATCTCGGGCGGCCTGAGCGCCGTCGCTGTCTCGAACCTGATGGACCACGGCCCCGCCGCGACACAGTCCACGTCGTCGTCCTCGTCGGGGACCACGATCAGCAACCTGCACCTGAGCGAGAGCTCGGCGGTGATCGACGCGGTCAAGAAGGTCTCACCGGCGGTGGTCACCATCCAGGTGAGCTCCGGGTTCGGGTCCGGGGGGACCGGGTCGGGCTTCATCTTTAACTCGAACGGCTGGATCCTCACCAACCGCCACGTGGTCGAGGGCGCGAACCAGATCGAGGTCGTGCTCGCTGACACCCGCACGTTGACCGGCACGGTCTACGGCATCGACACCCTGACCGACCTGGCCATCGTCAAGGTCGATGCCACCGGGCTCCCCGCAGCCCCCATCGGCTCATCGGCTGACCTGCAGCAGGGGCAGCTGGCCATCGCCATCGGCAACCCGCTCGGCGACTTCGAGAACACCGTGACCACCGGGGTGGTCTCCGGGCTCGGCCGTCAGATCCAGGCCGGTGACGTGAGCCAGACGAGCTCCGAGCAGCTCAACGATCTCATCCAGACCGATGCCGCCATCAACCCGGGCAACTCCGGCGGCCCGCTCGTCGACAGCGCGGGCCAGGTGATCGGCATCAACACCGCCGTGAACCAGAGCGCCCAGGGCATCGGCTTCGCCATTCCCATCGACGTCGCCAAGCCGATCCTGAGCCAGGCGCTCGCCGGCAAGCCGCTGGCGCGCCCGTACATGGGCGTCTTCTTCACGCCGATCACCATGGGCCTCGCCGCGCAGCAGAACCTGCCGGTCGACCACGGGGCGCTGATCTCGCCTCCGGCCAACAGCTCCACCGGGATCATCCCGGGGACCCCGGCCGCGGCGGCCGGCCTGCGGGACGGCGACATCATCCTTGCCGTCGACGGCCAGCAGGTGGATGCCTCGCATGACCTGCTGAGCATCATGGTCCAGCACTCCCCCGGCGACACGGTGCAGCTCTCCGTCCGGCGCGGATCGCAGACGATCACCGTGAGCCTCACCTTGGGCACCATGCCCGCGTCCCCGCCGAACGGCTGAGGCCGGATGCAGCGCAGCCTGACCCGCAGCGCGGGCCGCGTGCCGGTTCCACGGCTGTGGCCGCTGCGACCCGCCGACTTCGGGGCCATCCTCCTCGGAGTCGGCGCGCTCGTGGTGGGGATGTGGGTGCGCCACGGCGGACTGGACGAGCTCAGCACCTTCTCCGGCGCCCTGACCGCCATTGGCCAGGTGACGGCCCTGATCGGGACCTACCTGGCCCTGGTCCAGCTGGTCCTCATGTCCCGTTCGCCCTGGCTCGACCAGCTCTTCGGCATGGAGCGGGTTGCCGTCTGGCACCGATGGATCGGCTTCAGCGTCCTCTGGCTGCTCGTCGGCCACACCGTCTTCACCACGGTCGGCTACGCGATGGGAGTCTCGACCTCGCCGCTCGGGGAAGCCTGGACCCTGCTCACGACGTACCCGTACGTGCTGATGGCCACGGTTGGGCTGGGGCTTCTGATCATGGTGGCCGTGGCATCGGTCCGGGCCGTTCAGCGCCGGATCAGCTACGAAACCTGGTACGGGCTGCACCTGTACGCCTACCTGGCCATCGCGCTCGGGTTCGGCCACGAGCTGGCGGTCGGCACCGACTTCACCGACGATCCGGTGGCGCGCCTGTTCTGGATCGGCCTCTACGTCGTGGCGGTGGGCCTCATCCTCATCTTCCGGATCGGGCAGCCGGTGGCGCTCTCCCTTCGGCATCAGCTGCGGGTGGCCGCGGTGGTGCCCGAGGGACCCGACGTCGTCTCCGTGTACGTCACCGGTCGCGACCTGGACCGGCTTGCCTGCCGGGCGGGCCAGTACTTCGTCTGGCGCTTCCTGGCCGGTGACGGCTGGTGGCGCGCGCACCCGTTCTCGCTCTCGTCCGCGCCGAACGGCGAACACCTGCGGATCACCATCAAGGACCTTGGGGACTACTCGCGACGGCTCCAGCACCTCAGGCCGGGGACCCGGGTCTTCGCGGAAGGGCCGTACGGAGCCCTGACCGGAGCGCGCCGCCGCCGCTCGCGGGTGCTCCTGATTGCCGGCGGGATCGGGATCACCCCGCTGCGCGCCCTCCTGGAGGAGATGCCCATGGGCAAGGGCGTGGTGACGGTGCTGTACAGGGCCAGCGACTGGGACGACGTCGTCTTCCGCGAGGAGCTTGACCAGCTGATGCGCGAGCGAGGGGACCGGATCCATTACCTCGTTGGCGAGCGTGGCTCGCGTCAGCAGCCCCGTGATCCGCTGGCGCCCCGGCAGGTCCGGAAGCTGGTCCCCGACGTCCGCCACCGCGACGTCTACGTCTGCGGTCCGATCCCGATGATGAACGCGGTGCGGCAGGCCCTTCGCTCGCTCCGCGTGCCGGCCTCGCAGGTCCACATGGAACGGTTCAGCTACTAGAGGGCCCCGCGACCATGAACGTGCTCCCGAAACGCGGCGTGATCGCCGCCGCGGCCACGGCGCTGGGACTGGCACTGCTCTTCAGCTTCAAGACGCCGGCCAAGCCCAGCCCCCTCGCGGCGCCGGGGGCCAACAACGGCGGAGGCCTGAACGGCGAATCGGGCGGCACCGGCGGGTCGGGCAACACCGGCGGATCGGGCAACACCGGCGGAACTACCTCGAACTCTGGTGGCACCTCCGGGTCGAACGGGTCATCGGCGTCGAACGGCGCTTCCGGATCGAACGGGTCATCGGCGGCAACCGGCACCTCCAGCGGCACGGGAACGGGCGGCACCGCGAACGGCACGGTGACCGGGCCGACCGTCAACAGCCGCTTCGGCCCGGTCCAGCTCCAGATCACCTTCACCAACGGCCAGATCAGCGACGTCAAGGCGCTGCAGCTCCCGACCGACCGGCAGCGCTCGGCGCAGATCAGCAGCTACGTTGCGCCGATCCTGCGCCAGGAGGTGCTCACTGCCCAGAGCGCCCAGATCGACCTCATCAGCGGCGCCACCTACACCTCCTACGCGTATGCCCAGTCGGTGCAGGCCATCCTGGACCAGGCCCATGGCTGAGGAGCTTTCCGGGATCCGCCCGGTCGGGGACACCGCCTTCCCGCTCCACAGCGTCGAGCACGTGATGGGAACCGCGGTGGGGATCGACGTCCGTGATGGCGACGTCCCCGCCTCCTCGCTCGTCGGGGCGTTCGCCTGGCTGCGGGCCGTGGACGAGCGGTTCAGCACCTATCGGTCCGGCAGCGAGATCAGCCGGATCGGGCGCGGAGAGCTGGCGGAGACAGATGCCAGCCTCGAGGTCCGCCAGGTGCTGGCCCTCTGCGACGAGCTGGCGGCCGAGAGCGGCGGTGCCTTCGACGCACGCCATCAGCGAGCCGATGGCGGCCTGGATCCCTCGGGCGTGGTGAAGGGCTGGTCCGTGGATGAGGCGGCGCTCCTGCTGGATGCCGCGGGTGCCCGGAACTTCGCCATCAACGCCGGAGGCGACGTCGTGGTCCGCGGGGAGCCGGCGCCGGGGCGTGGCTGGCGGGTGGGCATCCGGCACCCGCTGCAATCCGACCGGGTGGCCGCGGTGCTCGAGCTCCGGCGTGGCGCAGTGGCCACCTCGGCCGCGTACGAGCGCGGCGAGCACATCGTTGATCCCCGTGCCAACCTTGCGTCGGGGGAGCGGGAGCTGGTCAGCGTCACGGTGGTCGGACCCAGCCTCACCTATGCCGATGCCTATGCGACCACCGCCTTCGCCATGGGCCTGTCGGGCCTGGGCTGGGTTGCCCGGCACGCCGGTTACGGGGTCTACGCCATCACCGTCGACGAGCGCGTCCTGTGGAGCCCGGTGGTGGGGCCGCTGCTGTCGCGCGCTGCTGCTTGAGCGCCGCTGCCGGCCGCGGCCGCGATCCCACCACTGCTGCTGGTACCGCGATGGCAGACGCCGGTCTCCGCCTCGCCCGCACCACTGCGGGTGGT
>CAYVLM010000010.1:0-15651 GCA_964452225.1 uncultured Steroidobacteraceae bacterium
GCTCCGCCGCTGCATCATCATGCGGAGCCGTGGCCACCCCCGAAGCCGAAAGGGTGGCGGCTCCGGGGGTAGCGCTCGAAAGTCTCCCCTCGAGGTGCTCGGTGAAGTCGTCTCTTGCCCGCTCCTCGTTCCGCCACATCCCGCCGACGGCGCCACACGAACACTCCCAGGAGTACCACGTCTGTCCGTTCGTCCGGTGCACGACCTGAAGCCGGGGACGATGCCCCTCGAGCTCCGGCCAGTCGACGGTCCTATACGGCTCTCGAACCTTCTCCGGAGGCGCCGGGAGCTCCGGGGGCTCGATCCCCAGGGCCCGGCGGAGGAGCTCGAGCGCCTTGCGCTCCTCTGTCATCCAGTGGGCCGCATTGCCCGCACAAGCCACGAGGGACCGCGCGGCCTCCTCGAGCACTCCCCTCGCCCTCCTGGCGCGGCTCAGACGGCCGGGGAGCCCGGTGAGCCGATCTACGCGGGGAGCCAGGGCGGCGAGCGCGGTGTCGCAAAGAAACTTGCCGGGGTTGGCCACGAGGACCCGGAGCGAGTCGACGAGCTCGAGCAAGTCGTGGAGGTCCTGATCGGTGTAGGGGACGGTGTCAGAGATCATGGGGCCGCGGGGCCCCCCTTCGCTCGAAGAGTCACACATCGGACACCTCCCCCGCCTCGGGCGGGTCGAGCGCGTCGTCGGGGTGAACGAGCCGCTCTACGGGACACTCTCCGTCGGGCCCGGCGAAGAGCACGAGCCACCGCTCGAGCCGGGCATCCTCGCCGTAGCTCCGGAGCTTGTCGCGGAGGAAGGCGACGCCCTCGTAGCCGCCGCGGTCCAACGGCTGTTGATAGACCTTGACGCGCATACCTCGACGGAGACGGGTCATGATCCCCCCCCGGCGATGCGCGCCTGAGCCGACTTCAGCGCGAAGAGACAGCGCCGGAGCGTCGGGAGAAGGGAGAAGGACCCCACCTCTACACGGGCGTCGTGGACGCACACGGGGAGACGCTCTATGGCTTCCTCGATCAAGAGGTCGGAGCCCACGCGGAGCGGTTGCCGCTTGGCGCGGGCGAGCATCTTCTCCGCCTTGTCGAAGAGCCCGTCGAGTTGCGTTGAGAGCTCGAGCATACGGTCCGCGAGCTCTTCGGCCGACCGCACCGGCCCGGAGCTCGGCAAAAGGACCCCGTGGGGCTCGCCGGTGAGCTCCTCCATAGACTGCACGTCGGGGAGCTCGTCGTGATGGCTGTCGGCGCTCATTTGCCACCCCCCTTGCCCCACACGTTCGAGCCGTCGAGGTCCGCTTGTGAGAGGACCCTGAGCATCCGCGCCGCGCCGGTGCTTCCCTCGAGGCGGAACGCGATACCGACGTAGCCGTGTCCCGCGATCTCCGGCGCTCCCAGCTTCTCCCACCGCTCGACGGTGCGCGAGCCTACGCCCAACAGGTACGCCACGCGAGACTGCAACTCGACCCGTCGCACCGTAGAGTGCGGCGTGAGAGTCGCGCGGAGCTCGCGCATCACCTCGGGCGGCAACGCGAGCCGCCCCTTCCCTGAGTGTGCCATCATTCACCTCCGAAGACGGGTTAGCCTACGGGTGAAATAATGGCGCCTCGCCCCCTGTGCCGTCAATGATGGCGGTTTAGGACCTGGGAGGAGCTCGACGGCCGCCCTCGAGGGGCGGCCGGCGGTCACGAGCTCGAGCTCTTGGCGGCAGCGGCGACAGTCCCCGCGGCGTTCGACACCAGGTTGGCGGCCTTTTCGATCTTGTGGCCAATGCCCACGATGGAGAACACCGCGGAGAGCCCGGCCCCCAGGGGAGCCAGGTCGGTGAAATGCGATTGTGCGGACACCGCTACGCCGGTGAGCAGCGCGAGGAGCGCGCCGCTCCACGTCTTCCAGCCTCCCATAACAGAGCTCCCTTCAGGTTGTTGTGCGGTTGAACGAAACCCGGCACCCGACGCGGTCGTGCCAGACGACAAAGCCCGGTATCCCGTCTCGGAGCGTCCCGGTCGGTGGGCCGCGCCGGGTGCCGGTGTGCCCTACTGCGTGAGCGAGTGCGGGAGCGACACCGTCACCCGCACCTGATTGCCCGCCACGCCGGAGCCCGCCGCTACCGACTTCGTAACGACGATGTTGACGGCGTCGATGGTGCTCACAGCCCACAGCGACAGCCCCGCCGCGACCTGCTGGAGCGGCGCGACCGATACCTCGAGCGGGATCGCGCCCAGCCCGTGCGGAACGTTGCCGGTGTCGGTGTCGGCGTCGGCGGTCGCTTCGATGTCGCAGATGTACTTCGTCTTCCCCGCGAGCACGGGGGTTACGGTGACAGCCATTGTCCTAGCCTCTTGCGTTGTGGTGAGCGATTGCGAGCCCGAACACGAGAGCCACCGCGCCGACTGCCCACGGTGCGACGTTCGCGCCGGCCATGCTGAGCGTTGTCCCCTCGACTTGGAGCGTCGAAGTCGCGGGCCCCCCCCAGCCAGGGACCGGCGTGTAGGTGTCCTCGCCGGCGGAGTCGACGCCCGTGAGGACGTAGGCGGCGGAGTCGGCTTCCGCCGGACCGAACGCGGAAACCATATCGCGTATCGTCGCGACGTGGATGTGTTCCCCCTGCAGCACCCCCCCACTCGAGTCGAGGACCGCCGGCTCGTAAATCCACCGCCCGACGTAGTCCCGCCACGGCATCAAGAGCCCCCACTTGAACACGTCGACGAGGTTGGCGCGGGGGGTGATGAAGTCGACGGTTCCCCCCGTCTGGCCGTGGGCGCCGGTGCGTAGGCTGCACCCGTTCGCCCACCACTTCCACGAGGTGACGACGAGCGGTCCCCACTTGTCGCGGGCCGGCTGGAGCACGCGAGCCACCGTCGTCTTCAGGGCGTCTATGTCGGAACCGGTCGCCCGCTGATAGCAGGGCATTTCCTCGAGGGTGAAGTCCGGGGATAGCTGCATCGTCACGGGGGCCCCCTAGATGTCCTGCACCGCGACGCCCTGGGGCGTCACGCGACCCCACCGGCCGGTGAGGGCGGCATATATCTTCTGATCCACCGAACCGATCTTCGACACGAGGAAGTACGGGCCGGGGTTGGTGGCGTTTACGGTGGTGGGCCGGTACAGCGTTGCGTCATCGAAGTCCTGGCTCGCCCACTCGATTCCGTTGATCCACGCCGTGAGGCGCGCCTCGGTTCCGTTGTAGGCGGGCGTGACCATTAGCCGCGCGGTGCTCCACTTCGTGATGTCCGGAATCGACCCCGCCGGCGCCGCGACCCGGAGTCCGACCGCTGCTCCGTGGTAGCAAATGAGCTCTACGGTCGTGTTCCCGGTCCCGTCGTCATTGAAGCAGATTCCGAACCCGCCCGACGCGTTCGCGCCCCCCGGTGTAACCGTCTGATTTATCGTGCCCCCGGTCCTCGAGGTAAACCAAAACCCCGTTTGATCCGCATTATAGACGTAGGGCGCCGCGGGGAGCGCGAAAGAGATGTCGAAAACGGCGACCTGGGCCCAGACGTTTGCATAGGCCCCCGGATTCATACCGGAGGCCGGTCCCCACGCCGGAATCCAGAACGGAAAGAGCGAAGCCCAGGAAATCGGGTTGCCGCCGATGCTCGCGGCGATCCGACCCGCTGGCCCGATTACCGAATTGACTGCGGCGCCGACCCCCCCCCCGATCAGATAGGACCAAGAACCCGCGTTTCCCGTCGTACTGGAGAGCGTGAGCTCGCGAGCGAGCACCGCGTTGCCGCTCGCTGCCATGGAGCTCCCGATCATCGGGTACGGCGAAGCGCCCGGCCAGTTGGGCCACGTTAGCACGTAGTCCCATAGAATCGGAGGGGGTGAAACGAACCTCGAGCTAGGCACGACGGCACCTCCGCGAATAGGCCGCGTGGAACCTCGAAGGACGGCCGTCCGCGTCCAGGACGGCGGCCAGCTCGGCGGCCTTTCGCGAGCTCCGACGTCGGGCGGCCACCAGCCGGCCGGCGGCCACCCGACCCCCCACCCGGGCGACGGCCCCGCTCCGGACGGCGGCCCTCATGTGAGCCAGCCCTGTCGGCTCGCCTGGGCGATGGATGTCGGCACGATCCACCCATGAAAGAGCCCACCGATGGCGTACGCGGCCCCATCGTTCACGGTAACGACGAGGTCGAGCGTCGAAGCCGGCGGGATCTCGAGGAACACCTCGTCAGAGCTCCAGTCCTGGGACCACACGGGAATGACGGCGGCGAGGACGGGGATGGCGCCCAGCCCCGGAACCGGGATCCGGTCAATCCTGATCGCCCACACGATGTCGCTCGTGGCCAGGACGTTCTGCACCTGGAGCTCGAAGCTCCGGAGGAATCCCGTCGACCCGTCGGGGACCGCATAGGACGCCACCACGAAGGGGGAGTTGGCGGCGTTCACCGTCGCCGTCGTCGTGTACTTCACGAAGTCGTTACCCGTGGGCGGCTTGACCACCGACACCGGCGGCACCGTCCGAACGAACAACGGCGCGAGAGCTCCGCCGGCTCCGCCCGCTCTCCCCTGGCCGAAACCGGGGTATGCGGCGGGAGCCGGCGGGCCCTGGGGTTGCTGGTTCACCTCACGCGGTCCGGAGAAGGTTGAACACGTTGAAGCCGACGAGGGCGAGGTCTACCCAGTAGTGGGTGCCCGCAACACCGAAGTTGCTCACGGTGATCGTAACGGACGTTCCGCCCGGCACGCGCCACGCGGCCGGGAGCCCGCCCAGCCCGACGTTGGCGCTCGAGGGCGTGGTCACGACGGCGCCCCAGATGGCCGCGCCCTTCGTCATGTTCTGCCCGGTGGAGAACTGCACGTTTACCCGCAGCGACGGGTCCGCGATGGGCGTCTGAGGAGCTCCGTCG
Organism: uncultured Steroidobacteraceae bacterium; assembly: GCA_964452225.1. Taxonomy (GTDB): domain Bacteria; phylum Chloroflexota; class Limnocylindria; order QHBO01; family QHBO01; genus CAVXEH01. The sequence goes on from CAYVLM010000010.1 coordinate 4,839, forward strand.
ACGTACACGCGCCCCACGATGGCGGTGAGCATGAACTGGACCACGTCCACCATCTGAGCCGACAGGTCGACGCTCTGTTGCCCGGCGAGAAAGGCGGTCGTGGCGAGGGGCTGAAACCACGGCAGAATGACGTTGTTTTGCAGCGACTGTGGGAGCTCGCCTACGACTTCCGAATAGGAAAGCATGGCACTTCACCTCGAGGGAATCGGTGGGGAGCGTGCCGGGGCCCCGGAGGGCCCCGGCGACTTGTCGGGACTGTGGAGAGCTCGAGGAGCTCGCCCGCCCTACTGGATCCCCCGGTAGTAGGTGCCGCGCATCGTCAGGCGGAGAAGCACCGTGCCTCCGGCGAGGAGGGTGACCGGCGCCGCCCACTTCATCTGCCAGGAGAACGGCTGTCCTCCCTTGAAGGTGAGCGTGGCGTTTCCCTGATCGTCGGCGCCCAGCCACACGCCGCCGGTACCGGGGTGCGCGATGTTCGCATACTCCTCCGCGGTGCGGGTGGAGAACCCGGTGATCCCGCCCTCGGCCATCCGGGCGAGCGAGAAGCCACCAGCCTGGGGGTACGTCTTCGTCCCGTACGACAGGACCGCGTAGGGCGCACCCGTCGCGGTTCCGTAGACGAGCCGGTAGAGGTCGGTGAGCCGGTCGTAATCCCCCGGCTCGAAGCCCAGCACGTCGAGCCCCAACCAATACGGCATGAAGAAGTCGCCGGTGGGGATCTGCCCTGCCTGCTTCATGTTGGTCACGAAGCCGTTGTTCACATCGGCCGCCGTGAAGAACGTCAGCGCGGTCGTGGCCGCGGAGGTGAAGACCTGGGTGTCGTAGAGCTCAGTCGCTATCGCCTCGCGATTGCCCGGCACCGCGGACGGTGTCGCCATCTGCTCGAGGTCGGAGCTGCTGTGCGCGATGACGGGGTGTTGCATGGGAAGTCTCTCGCGTTGTGGGTGTAACGGTTGCCGTGGTTTCGGTTGCGTTCGTCGCGTCGAGCTTCCCCCCGGCGAGCTCACGCCCGCCGGGGGGCCCGGATCACATCATGTACGCCGGCACGCCGCCGGAATACGACGACAGCAGAGCGCGCCCCCGTCCCCGCGAAGCCTGCACCGGCAACTGCGCCGGCGGCATCACGTAGGACGAAAGCGTGCCGTTGAGAGCCGGCGAGAGGTACGGGATACCCGCCCCCGCGATGATGCTCTCGATGGGCGCGGAGAGCCCGCCCGCGAGCACCATCCGCCCGATCTCGGCGCCTCCGACCATGTCGGCCACCAGCCCCACCACGACCGCGGCCAACCCCTGCACCGCGAGCCCGGTGTTCCCGGTGGTGGGCGCCTTGACGAGCGACGGGAGCCCCTTCGTCACCGCCTTGCCGGCGACGATCTCGAGGGCGTCCAGCGCCCCGCGGCCGATCCTCCCGACGATGTCGCGCGGGAGTCCGGGGTTGCTCCGCCGGTGGTGCGACCGGCTCCGCGGGTTCTTCCGGACGAACTGCCCGCGAGCGCCCCGCGGGTGCTCCGACGCGCTCCACCGCTCGCGGTGGTACCGGTGGCGGACGTGGCGCCCCTTGCCGGGGTTCCGGCGACGGCTCGAGCTCTTGCGGACGAACCGACCCCGCGCGTTGCGGGGATGCGCTCGGGCACTCCACCGCTCGCGATGGGTTGCCCGCTTGCGTCGACTTGCCATTGTCTTTCTCCCTCGGTTGTGGGTTGCCGACCGGCGCCGGCTCGGAGGATTGATAAGGAATTTCATACCCCGCCCTTTCCGTCTGCCGATCATCTCGAAAGCCTCGCGCACCGCTTGTGCGCGGCTCACACCTTCGCGGCGGAGAGCCGCTATCTCCCGGCTGATCTCCGCCCGTTCCTTCCGCGTCCATACCGGGTCGATCCGAACCGATACGCCCCGGCCGCGCACGTTCTCAACCTCCCCCACGCGCCCCTCCCACGGGCCCGACTTCACCCGCACCACGTCACGCCGCCGCGGGGCTTTCCGCGGGTGCGTGATGTTCTCGAGCTCACTCCGGCGGAACATGGGTCACCACCCTAGACGCTTGAGCTTCACCGTGATCCGGTCCGCCGCTGCCTCGAGCTCTTTCGCGATGATCTCCCACGGACGGCCGGCGCTCTTTTCCTGCCAGACGCCCTCGAGCTCTCCCGCGTCCTCGTAGAACCTGTCGGCCGCTGTCAGGAGCACGGGAGCGACCTTGTCGGGAGCGTCCACGTCGAGGCTCAAACGAGGCCCGACCGGGCGGAAGCCGCCGGGGTTCCTCCTACTCCGCGCCATCTCAGTCCTCCCACGCTTCGGGGTCGTCGTCCTCGTCCTCGTCCTCGTAGTCTTCGGAGAGGTCGAGCTCCTCGAGCTCCTCGAGTCCAGCGTCGACGAGCTCGGTGAACTTCTGCGAAGCCGCGAGCGCCGCCGTCTCCGGGATGTCGATGATGTAGGCGCCCTTCCGGTCGTCGCCACCCCGGTAGCCCAGCGATCCGAACACCTCTTCAGCTTGCTCGGCGGTGATTACACGGTATCCCTGCTCGACGTAGCGAGCCACGTCCGACCACGTCCGGAACCGGGGCATTAGAACTCTCTCCAGATCCGCTTGCGCGGGTTGTAGAGTTGAACGGTTCCATCCTCGAGCGCGCGCATCTTCACGCCGGGGCGAAAGGTGTGCGTGTACGCCTGGCCGTCGTCGTCGTGGATGTAGTCGAGCGACAGCACTCGGGAGCTCCACGTTCCATCTTCGGGCGGAGGGTTTGCCCCCAGCACCGTTAGATACGGGTTCTCCCGTCGGCGCCTCGAGAGGAACCACAGCGCGGCGGCGACGAGCAACCCGCCGACGACGAGCGTTGAGGTGATCCCGCCCAGGACGTTGAGGCTCGGCACGGGCCCCGACGAGTCAAGGATACTCTTCGCCTGCGAGGGCGACACCGTTCCGGCGTTGACGGCGTCGAGTGCTTTCGACAGCGACGCATAACGCACGAAGCACCACGCCATGATCCCGGCGAGCGCGGCGAGCGCCACGACAACGGCCGCGGTAGTGAACACCACGCCCAGCCCGATGGAGCTCGCGTACTCCTCGACCTTGATTTGCGTCGACTGCTGGAGCTTGTAGAGGTCCACCGCGGCGGTGAGCATCGTTTGGGCGTTGTTGTACTGGTCGCTCCCCGGCGTCGACGTAGCCTTGAGGGTCGCGGCCTCGTGGGCGAGCCCCAGGATCTTGGGCCCCAGCTCCACATAGTTGTTCCATACACTCCGGATCCATCCCGCGGGGTCGGAGGTGGTGACCGGCGGGACCGTCGTCGTTACTTGCCCCAGCGTGTACGGGAAGGACACCGCGTCACCTCCGGAGCAAGAGAAGGAAAACCACCGCGGCGGCGATTGCCAGCCCCTTCGCGGATCCCGACGGCGCCGCGGTGGCCGTCGAGCTCGAGCTCGGGGTCTGGTCCGTCGGGGGCGGAACCGTGAAACCTCCACCGCCCGACCCTGAGCCGGGGATCACCGGTGACCACGTCGAGGGCGTCGAGGGCGTCGAGGGCGTCGACGGCGTCGGCGGGGGTGGGCTCGGAGGGAGCACCGGAATCGGTTGCGTGGGCTGCGTGGGGAGCTTGAACATCTCCGGTGTGATGCCCGGCGACGACGGCGGCGGCGGCGACTGCGTAGGGGTGCTAGGGCTCGAGAGCGAGCTCGCAAAAGCGTTGAGGATGTCCGGGGACGCTTTCACGGGCGGCGGATAATACACGCCCGACTGCACCGTCGAGAAGTCGCCGGTGGCGTAGCCCGTCGAAGAGCTCGGAGAGCCGTCGGGGGAGACGGTAGCTATCAGCCCCAGCGTACCGCGGCTCCGGCATGGGCAAACGTAGCTCACCGGAACCTCCGCCAGAGGAAATAGTAACCGACCGCGAGAGCCAGGGCGGCGACCCACCCGTCGCGCGTCGTCAACCTCGACTTCTGAGGTAGAGCCCCAGCGCCATTGCCGCGCCGACGGCCACGGCGAGCTTCGTCGAGCTCACCCCGGCGGTGGCGACGCTCGTGGGGATCGTCGGGGAAGGACCGGTCGAGCTCGAGCTCGGCGCTACGGTGTTCGTCACAGAGCCGAACCCCGGCACTTCGACGACGCGCCCGGCAGTGTCGACCACGACCCACACCGCTTGATCGCGGTTGCTCGAGGGAAGCCCGGCGTACGCCTTGCCCCCGGAGACGCTCCCGACCATCCACCGCTTGCCGTTGTACTGGAAGGGGACACAGTCACAGAAGTCGTCTTTCTTCCGGCCGACACCGGAGGGGGAAGGGTCGGTCAGCGGGGAGCCCTTCGTCCGGTAGTCCGGGGGAGCTCCGTCCACGCGCGAGTTGACCGGCCACGGGGAGGGGGGATTGTAGCCCTGGGGGCAGCACGGGTCCGCACCGCCGCTCCGTGGGTTGCCACCCCCGAAAGCGAGGTTCACGAGCTTCTCCCCCAGCGACACTCCGACCTGGGTGGCTTCGGATACCTGGCCCAGCGTGCCGGCGTAGCTCACAAGCGCCTCCATAGAAGCAAGAGGAGCACCGCGCCCACGACGAGCACTGTCGGGGTTACGTGGTACTTCTGTTGGACGGAACCCCATGCGCTCGAGATCGCCGCCGACTTCGCCTGGGGCGACATCTGAGCCCACACGGTGCCGCCGTACCTCGCGGCGAGCTCTTGCTCGATCTCGTTGACCGCGCTCGAGCCAATGTCGCCCAAGGTCTGCAGAATCTGTGTTGCGGCGTCCACGAAAGTACCCGTTGCCGGTGGCGTCGCGAGTGCGTAGGCCATCGTTAAATGAACGTTACCGTTCTGTCGGTAACCGCTGGCAACGGGCCGGAGGGCTTGAGGATGTCGAGGTCGAGCCATCCAACTCCCGGCTCGAAGACATCGGCGTAGATGTGCTCCGGCACCCGGTTACGGGTGAAACTGAGGGTAATAAAGCGGGCGGCCCTACCCCGCGCAAGAGCGAGGGCGGCGCCCAGGACGGCCACGTCGTCGCAGTCCCCTTCGAGGTATCCCTCGCGGTGGAGCCGGTGCAGTTGGTAGTCCGGGGACATCACGAGCTCGACGCCGGCCGGGTCGGGAGCCTCCACCCACAACGCCGCGAGCCAGCGGCGGAGCTCCGGTGCGAAATGGCCGTCGAGCTGGCCGCCGACCTGGAGGGCCGCCGCTCGAGGTGCAGGGGGCAACGCCGCGGCGTACCACCGGGTGAGCGGGCCGGCGTTCCGCGCGAGCCGCGCCAGGGTCCGAACCGTCGCGGCCACGCCGCCCCTCGTCGGGGGGATCCACCCGGTCGAGACGGTGGTCACGAGTCGTCGCGCTCGAAGTGGTTGAGTTGGTGCTTATGGAGCTCAACGGAGAGGTGCCGGATGTCGTCTCCGTTCCTGGCGACTTGGGTTTGCAGCACAGCCACGTCGGCCTTATTCGCGGTGTTCTCAAGGCGCGTGGAGAGCCGCGACATCACCGCGGAAACCTTCCATATGCCCCCGACGATCATCACCGCGGTCCCCAGGAAAGAGCCCAGCGATATGTACAGGTCCGGTGTCACCCGCGTCCCCTCGTTAGAGCTCCGGGGCCGTTCGAGACGGGTCTAGCCCTTCGGCGGAATCTCGTCTGCCGGGAGGTCCTCGAGCAAGTCCTCGCTGAGTCCGTGCAGCAACCGGCCGAACCATTCACGGTGCGGGGTGCACTCGGGGAACCACGCGAGAAACTTCGTAATGGCTCCCGCCTGCTCGGTGGCCAGAAACTCCGCAAGTCCGGAGGTCCACGGCTCGTCGAGCACTTGCACAATGTAGTCGGCCATAACCTCCGCGTTGCGGCCTGAGCTCGCCCAACTGACGAGGGTGGGCACGAAGGGGCGGAGGGCGTCCTCGAGGCGGGGCGTCTGGCCCGGCTCGGTGTTCGTCATGGGCGGAGGAGAGGGTGGGGGTAGCTGGCCGGGAGTCGGCGCCGGGAGGTGGCCCGCCAGCACGCGGGGGTCCACCCCGCGATTCTGGAGGTATTGGACGAGCGGCACGCCCAGCGACTTCACGACGCCAAGATAGCCCTCATCTCCGTTGCCGCCCATGTCGCGCCCAAGCTCGAGGCCCTTGAAGAACGAGTCGAAGAGCCCCGCGCCGGTGTCGGCGGCCGGCGTATTTACGTGCGGCATGAACCGCGCGAACATCTCCGCCTGGAGCTCGAGGAACATCTTTAGCACGTTGCCGGAGCTCTCCGCCTCGGCCGGCGCCGGCTTCCGGATGTCGATGATGGCGGTCTGGAGCTCGCGGAGCGCGGATACCACGCGGTCGTCGGCGTTCTGTTTCTCGAGCTCGTGAACCCGGCGCTCCGCCTCGTCGGCGCGGCGCCGCTCGCGCTCCGCGTCCGTCTCTTCCTGCAGCACTTTCGTCAGGTCCTTGGGCGGCCCGTATATCCGCACCTCTTTCGTGCCGCGGTAGCCCCCTTTGTACTTCTTCGAGGGCGGTCCGTACACGCGAAGCGAATAGGTCCCGCCGCCCAACCTCTCCGCGAGTTGCTCGACAGAAAACCCCGCCCACGGGAGCGTGAGAACGTAGATGGGAGAGCCGGCGCCGTCGTCGCGATATACGGTAACCTTCGTCGCGTCCTGGCCGACGCCTGCGAGAAACTCCTCGATGTCGTCGCCTATCGCCTGCTCGTTCGTGGGGTCTTTCGTCTCTTCCGTCACTTCAACCGCCGCGGTGGGGGTGGGGGAGCAAGGCCACCAGTGGCGCCGGATACCTGCACCCCGCCGGTGAGCTTCAACCGTTGCTCGGCTTCCGTGCCGGGAAGCCCGGACACCTGGAGCAGTAGCACCGCCGGAGGCTCGGTAAAGGGGATGGCGGAGAGGTACGGAAACGCGAAGGTGAACAACGCGCCCTGGAGGGTGAACGCGACGAGGGCGCCGCGGATCTCCGCGAGGTTCGGCCAGCGCCCCGGAGTCACCACCTCGAGCACGTAGGGGTCGCCCGCGGAGCCGTCCCCCGCGATGTGCACGCGGACCTGGCGGCCCTTCGATACAGGCTTGTATCCGACGCCCCTCCGGCCCTTCCAGATCGGGTTGTCGGCCGTCTCGGGCCCGTCGTCGTCGAGCCCGATGAACTCCCACGCCTCGCGCCGCTCGAGCTTCTCCACGTCCGTCTACTCTCCCTCGGGAAAGGCGCCGGGGTCCGGGGACCGGCCGGCTTCGAGTCTAGCTATGGCTCTCGGCTCGCCGGTGGCCACCCCCGGACCCCTACTAGCCGCGGCACTCGCCCTCTCGGCGGTTCCTTTGGCATGGCCGGAAGGTACGGGGGGAACGTGGCGCGGTCAACGGACGTTCGGCGGTGGCCGTGGGCACGGGGGTCGCCCCACCCCCCGACCCGCCCCGTGCCCTACTGAGTACCCACGGCTTTAGGGCATACCTCGCCCCTTCTCCCTGCCCCACCCCTCTCCCCACCCCGGAGAAGGGGCGAGGGCAGCGGAGGTGGGAGGAACGCGCTACGCGCGGCTGTGGAGAACCGTCCCCCCCGTTGCAGCGCCCCCCCAATGGGGGGGCTCGCTGGACGCCACGAAGGACGCCAGCCCCGCGGGGGTCGCGGGCCGAAGCTTCCGCCCCGGACCGCTAACGGTTATCGTAGGCCACCCGCCGCTTTCTGGGAGCGGGTGTGTTGGTCGCGCAGCGCCGCGTGATCCCGGACGCTCCAGCGGACGCCATGCCTTCGGGCGGCTCCGTCGGGTAGCCGGAGGGTTTCCCCCGGTTCTGGTCCGATATTCGCCGGGACGCGCTAGAGCGGGTCGGAATCCCCCAGGGTTCCGGCCCGTTCTCGAGGATACGGGTCGCACCTTATTCGCGGAGAGGCGCGGCATAGGCGCGGGATGGGGGAGATTGTAACAAATTTCGGCGCGGAACTTGCATCCGCTGTGGGTCTGGCACGGGATATGCCCACCCGCCGAAGAAAAGGCCCCGGCCACCTGACGGTGACCGGGGCCGTTCCGCGCCCCAGGGAGACGGGGAGCTTTACGTCTCACGCAAGAGCAACGGAAGCAATGTAGGAGGGGACGTTACCACGAGCTCGTCGCCCAGGTAGGTGAGCTCCCACGAGTCGGTACCGGTGTCGACCGGAGCTCGAAGGAACCCCGCCGCGCGGAGCTCGTCGAAGAAACGACAGAGTAGGACCTTCTTCTCCCCCTCGAAGCCTATCACCGCGGCCAGCTGGAGCGGCCCGCGGACGGGGGAGTGTTCGACGATGCGACTGAGCACGAAGCGCCCGTAGTACCCCGTTACATCGTACTCCAGCGGGGGAAACGCCGCGCTCCCCCTGGGGAGCCTACCGCAAACGAGCTTGGTTGCCTCGAGGGCCCGGCGGAGCTCGTCGTCTATCATGGGTTCACCACCTCCCACCGAAGAGCGACGGCTCAGGAGCGCGACGGCGGCGGAGGTGCCGGTGTACCCGGATCGTCCGGAGGTCGAGAATCCGGTCGAGCTCGAGGTGTTTCTCGACGGAGCGGGCGACCGCCTCGGAGAGCTCGAAAGGAACCGCGGCGCGCGCCTCAGCAGACGGCTTTCCCGACTTCCGGTGCCGGGCGAGCGACGGGGTAACCTCGATCTTCGGGAAGTACCCCCACAAGCACCACGGGCCCACCTTCTGCACCGGTATCCCCAGGAACGGGATAGCTCCCCGGACGTTCTCCAGAATCCAGAACCGGGGCCGGAGCTCCGCCACCGCGGCGAGCGTCGCGGCTACAAGCGAGGTGTTGGGGTGCTTCGTCGCTTGCTCGACGCGAGCGTCCGCCTGCGAGAACTCGGTACACGGGGGGCTCGCCCACAGAAAGTCGACGGACCCCCGGAGGGGGAGCCGCCGCACGTCCGCGCGTACCTCCGGCCCCAGCGGCGAGCGCCTCCGCGGCTCGAGCTCGAGGGCGACGACGCGCCACGCCGGCCGGAGCCGGAACGCGGCGGTGGCTCCTCCCGTGCCGGAGAACAGGTCTACGGCGATCACGCGAACGAATCCGGCGCGATCCCGGTCCCCGCCCAGCACACCGCCACAACCCACTTCGGGAACTGGTCCCACCACGAGACGAGAGCGCACGTCTCGCGTTTCATGCGACCCGCCGGAGCACAAGCCGCGGCCATCTCGCGGCAAAGCTCAGGCTTCGACATCTCGAGGGCCTCGTCGACCGCCCATATCGGGGTATCGACGTAACCGAACTCCTCGAGCGTGAGAGCGACGCGGTCGCGGGCGGGGCGGGGTCCGCGTGTCATGCGACCCCCTTCGCGAGTGCGATGAGCTCGCGGAATCCACGGGTGTAGGGCGGAGCAGAGAGCACGGGAGGGAGAAGACGCGCCGCGGGGGCGGTGTACGCCGGCCAGGGACCGGCACCGCAAGGATAGGCGGCGGAGCCGGAGCTCTGAGCCACCACGGCGCCGCGAAACAAGAGGTAGGCGCAAAGCATCACCGACGGACCCCCGACCGTCATGGGGATAGGCGAGCTCGAGGTAACGACGGTGGCGGAGCTCGGGCCGGCGCTCGTGTTGTACCACGTCAGGGCAAGCGAGTCGACTTGTGTCGCGAGGACCCACACGTACACGACGACACCGGGGGCGGGCTTCTTCAGGACCACCGCGAGCCCGCTCGATGAGCCGATCCGGAGCACCGTCGAGTCGGAGCTCGCCCACGCCAGAACCGCGGTAACCGGAGCCCCGTCGGAGTCGACCGCGTGGGCTGTGAACTGGACGGAATCCCCGACGTGAAGAATCCGGGGGATGGTGTCGATCTTCACCGTCGCGAGCGTCCCCTGAATTGTCACTTCTACCGTATCGCGCGCCTGCTGTGCGCGTAGGGAGCTCGGCGCGAGCTCGGCGGCCAGGTAGACGGCCAGGAGTGCACTCCAGACAACGATTTTCGAGGTTTTCATGTCGGTTCCCTCTTGGGAGCGGTTTTTACCGGCGGTTATTCCGGGTCGAAGGTGAGAACGACGAGAGCCAGGAGCGCCACGACGAAACGCACGAGGGCTCCCAGCCCGTCACCGGAGATTGCAGACCTGAACCCCTGAAGCATTCCCGCGGCAGCAATCGCCCCGTACAGAATCCGCCACGGCGTCACCGGAGCGTTGCGGGTAGTCTCCCGGCGGCGCTCTTCCGCGGCGCGGGCCTCCGCCGCCCACATCACGAGCCACCCCCCAGGGAGCGGGCTCCCCTGTGGGGCACGCTCGGCGTGCGTAGGTGGCGCCAGTGGCCAGCGTGTTGAACGCGGTGACGGAACGGACCATTGCCCGCGAACACCACAAACGGCTTGATCCACCGGACGCACTCACCGCACACGTCGCAAGGTCCCTCCGGCGGGTGGGCGTTCTCCGGCGGGTGGGCCCCTCGAGCGCGGTTCACGAGTCACCCCCCGGCGCCTCGACGCCCAGCACGCGGAGGACATCCTCGAGGCGCCGGGCAACTTCCGCCCGGTGCGCTCCGGGGAGCTCGAGGACGCCGCGGAGCTCGTCGTTCCTCGCCCACACGGTGAGCAACCGCTCGACGCCCGTCACCTGAAAAACGGCCACGGTGACGTGTCCGGGGAAGCCCCTCGAGCCTGCATCGTTATGCACCTCGTCGCCCGCCGCGTTGGCGGCCGGCGGCGGTGTATCGTCATGCACGCCCGCCGCGGTGGCCGCCTCCACCTGCGCGAGCCGGTCGTGGAGCACGCGCACAGTCTCCCAAAGGTCCCCGGCCTGGGGTCCGTCCTCGTCCGCCAGGGCGTCGGGCTCTCCGGACCGATAAGGGGCGTTACGTGAGCTCGCCAGCTCCGCCGCTGCATCATCATGCGGAGCCGTGGCCACCCCCGAAGCCGAAAGGGT
>CAYVLM010000011.1:0-11234 GCA_964452225.1 uncultured Steroidobacteraceae bacterium
GCGTGCGCGGCGCTGCCGGTCCTCGCGGAGCTCGCCATGCCCCTGCTCCGCGTGGGCGGAACCCTGCTCGCCTGGAAGGGACCGCTCGACGCCGAGGCTCCCGAGGTGGTCCACGGCGGCCGCGCCCTCGCGCTCCTGGGTGGCGACCATCCGCGCATCGTCCCGGCCGGACCAGCGGCGCTGGGCGGTCATACCTTCGTACTGGCCCGGAAGCGGGAGACGACCCCCGGCCGCTACCCGCGCAGGCCGGGCGACCCCGGCCGGCACCCGCTCGGGTGACCCGGGCGGACCCGTCGCTATACTCGACCGGCCCATGCGGATCGCGGTGCTCTCCGACATCCACAGCAACCTCGCGGCCCTCGAGGCCGTGCGCGCCGACATGCCCTCTGTCGACGAGGTCTGGGCCCTTGGCGACATCGTCGGCTATGGCCCCCAGCCGAACGAGGTGATCCGCGTGCTCCAGGAGCTTGGCGCACGCTCGGTTCTCGGCAACCACGACGCAGCCGCCATCGGCTCCATCACCGCGGAGGAGTTCAACCCCGACGCCCGGACCGCCGTGGAATGGACCGCGCGCCAGATCGATGCGAACGCGAAGACGTACCTGGCGACCCTCCCGGAGGTGCGCATCGCCGGAGACCTCACCGCCGTGCACGGGTCGCCGCGCGACCCGATCTGGGAATACATCACCTCGCCCGTTGTGGCGGCCGCGAACCTCGGATCGTTCGAGACCTGGCTCTGCCTCTTCGGGCACACGCACGTGCCGATCATCTTCCGGGCGGACGACGTCCGCGTGGAGATGCTCCCGGCCATGCCCGGCGACCCGGTGCGCCTGGACGCCCGGCGCGCCCTCATCAACCCCGGCAGCGTCGGGCAGCCCCGCGACGGGATCCCGGCTGCGGCCTACGCGATCCTGGACGACCGCGACGCCACGGCGGAGTTCCGGCGCGTGAGCTACGACATCGCCCGCACCCAGGGCCTCATGCGCGAGGCCGGACTGCCGCCCCGGTTGAGCGAACGGCTCACATGGGGGCGGTGACCGGAGCCCCGGCCCGCTAGGATATCGACTAGATGGTCTTCCGCCGACGCCCTGAGAAGCACCAGCCCCTCCTCCTCTTCCAGCGGATCCTGGTCCCGATGCTCGGCACGGAGGCCGATGACGCCGCCCTGCGCCTCACCACCATCCTGCTCGCCGGCACCGTCGGCGAGGTGACCCTGCTCCATGTCATCGAGGTGCCGTTCGACAAGCAGCTCGATGCAGAGGACCCCGAGGCGATCACCTTCGCGGACGAGGTGCTCGGACGGGCCGAGGCGTTCCTCTCGGGGCACGAGGTCAGCTGCCGGACGGGAGTGGTGCAGGCGCGGGCCGCGGGCGCGGCCATCGTTGACGAGGCCGTCGAGTGGGGTGCCGACCTGATCGTGATGGGACTACGCTATAAGAAGCGCTTCGGCGGAGCGTGGGACGCCGGTCGCACGGTCCCCTATGTCATGCGCAACTCCACGGCACCGGTCTGGTGCCTGCGCGCGGAGACGGAGGATCTGGCTCGAACGCCATGAGGGTTCTGATCATCGGCTGCGGTCGGGTTGGGGCACGGACCGCGGCCGAGCTCGACAAGCTCGGCGAGAGCGTGACCGTGGTCGACGACGACCAGCGCGCCTTCCTGCGGCTTCCCGCGGACTTCGGTGGGGTCACCGTGCGCGGCAGCGGGACCGACGAGAACGTCCTGCGCGAGGCCGGTGCCGAGCTGGTCGACCTGCTGATGGCGCTCACCGAGGGCGACAACCGAAACGCCCTGGCGGCGCAGATCGGGAAGCACGTCTTCGGCATCCCGCGCGTGCTGGCCAAGATCAACGACCCGGTCCGCGCCGAGGCATACCGCTCGCTCGGCCTCGAGACCATCTGCCGCACGGTCCTCCTCTCGGACGCGCTCATCAAGGGCGCCACCGAGGGACCCGAGGCGACCGGGGGAACGGTGGCCGCGCCAACGGCAGAGCCGCTGCACGGCGCCCCCGAGCAGGCGGAGCATGCCACCACCATCGCGCCGACCGTGATCGGCGACGACGGCCGGCTTCAGCTCCGGCCGCCGGGGACGTCCGAGCCCGCGCGCGGCGAGCCGGCACAACCCCCGCCTGGCGGGGAGGAGGGCTGAGCCGTGTACGTGGTCGTGATCGGGGGCGGCACCGTCGGCTACTACCTGACCCGCGAGCTGCTCACCGCGGGGCACGAGGTGGTGGTGATCGAGAAGGATCCTGCACGCGCCCGCCAGATCGCCGACGAGCTCGGCAGCATCGTCGTGGCCAACGACGGGTGCGAGGGCCGCTACCAGGCGGAGGCGGGGATGGCACGGGCCGACGTCACCGCGGCAGTGACCGGCGACGACGGGGTGAACCTCGCCGCCTGCCAGATCGCCAAGATGCGCTTCAACGTGCCGCGCGCCATCGCCCGGGTCAACAACCCGGAGCACGAGAAGCTGTTCCGGCAGCTGGCGATCGACGAGACCGTGAGCCCGATTCGCACCATCCTGGGCGTCATCGAGCACGAGATCCCGATCCATGACCTGCTGCACCTCGCCGAGCTCGAGGGCGGCGAGCTCCAGATCGTGGAAGCGCATCTCGACGCGGAATCGCCCATCGTGGGGCGCGAGCTGCGTGAGGTACCGCTTCCGGAAGGGAGCGCCATCGCCGTGCTGCTGCGCGAGGACCGCGCCATCCCGACCCGGCCCGAGACCCGGTTGCTCAGCGGCGACCGCGTCCTGGCGGTCACCTCCTCGCAGCGCGAGGCGGAGCTGCGCAGCCTCCTGATCGGCGAGTGACCCCCGCGCGGGGGACTGGTCCCCCGGCGCCGGGCACCGTGCTCCGGCGGGCCCTGCTGTGCTGGGGCCTCGGCCACCTCGCCCTCGGACGCATCCGCGCCGGCAGCCTCTGGTTCGCGGCGGAGCTCGGAGGCGGAGCGCTCATCGCCTACCTCGCCATTGGGCTGGCCGATACCACCGCCTACCTGGTCCCCTACGTCGCCGGCTCCGTCTTCGTCGCCGCGTGGGCCGCCCAGGCCACCATCGCCTACCGGGAGGCGCGTGCGCGCGAGGAGGCGGCTGGCCCCGTCCCGGGAGGGTCGCCGGCGGCAGCCATGATCTGGCTCAGCCTGCCGCTGCTCATCTGGGGTTCAGGCTTCTGGCTCGTCGGGGCGCAGGGCACCACGCCGAGCGCCGTCCTGGACCGCTTCGAGGCGAGCTGGCCGGACCTCGCCGAGAAGGGACCCCTGCCGGCCTCCATCACCACTGACCCCGCGGCGGTCACCGCGGTGGCGACCAGCGCGCTTGCCGGCCTCCTCGCGAGCTGTCCGGCGAGCCTCCCGAACTGCTCGAGCAACCCCGCGGCGCTCCTGCGCACCATGCGGATCACCATCACGGACCAGGGGCCCGACGCGGCGACCGGCCTGGTCCAGCTGGTGACCTTCGAGCGGCAGCCGTCGCGCTTCCTGTGGGTCATCAGCGGGACCGAGCTCGTGCCGGTGCCCACGCAGACGGTGCTCGTCGTCGAGCTTCGGGCGGCGGCCGCCCCGCTTCCCGGCGGGCTCGACGTCGGTGCACGGCGCTGGAGGATCGTGAGCGCCCGAGCGCCCTGAGCACTGCAACGGGCACGCCGCCCGCCCGTCGACGACGTTATGGAAGGATATCCATACGATCTGCATCCATAACCCTTGACAATGCCATTGTCAGAGGTTAGCGTTATGGCCGCGCACCGATCCAATGCATGTGCGACGGTTGAAGGCCTCCCGAGAGGGAGGTCGAGGAAGAACGCAACGATGGCAAACCTGACGAGATTCGATCCGTTTGGCGACATGATCACCCTGCGGCAGGCAATGGACCGCCTCTTCGACGATTCCGTTGTCTCCCCGTTCACGTGGCGGTCGCTCGAGGGTGGTGAGACCCTCTCCCCGGCACTTGACGTGCACCAGACCCCGGACGAGATCGTCGTGACCGCGGCGCTGCCCGGCATCAAGCCGAAGGACGTCGAGATCACGGTGACCGGCCAGACGCTCGTGCTGCGGGGCGAGTTCAAGGCCGATGAGAAGATCTCGCGCGACCAGTACCTCTACCGGGAGCGCCGCTTCGGCTCCTTCGGCCGCCAGCTGCAGCTGCCGGTTCGCGTCGAGGCCGACAAGGCGGAGGCGACCTTCGAGCATGGCGTCCTCACCCTGCACATCCCGAAGGCCGAGGAGGTCAAGCCACGCCAGATCCAGATCAAGGCCGGCGAGGCGGAGCCCGTGACGGTGGCTCCGAGCGCAGGCAATGGCTCGGAGTCCGCGTGAGCCCATCGCTCCGCGGCGACGACAGACGGCCTGGCCCGGGCAGCGAGCTCGGGCCGGCGCGGCCGCCCCTGGGCGGGCCGGCAGGTTGACCTCCTGGCGCGACCCCCGGAGGCCGCGGTATTTCATCAGCATCGCCGCCGAGCTGGCGAGCGTGCATCCGCGCACGCTGCGGATCTACGAGGATGAGGGGCTCCTCTGCCCGCAGCGCCGCAACAACCTCCGCCTCTACTCGGAGGCAGATATTCGGCGGGTGCGTATCATCCGTTTCCTGACCCAGCGCCAGGGGGTCAACCTGGCGGGCGTCAAGGTCATCCTTCAGCTCGAGGCGCTCGGCAAGATTCGCGTCTACGACCTGTTCGATGCAGACGATGTCGAGCGATACATCGAGGGTGAAGAGCAGGAGACGCCCAACCCCCTCGACGGAAGGGACGCGTAATCCATGGAATCCGAGAACCACGACGGCGACGTCGCGCGCACGGTGGACAAGGTCCAGGTTCTGCCGCTGGTGGCCCTGCGCGACACGGTCATCTTCCCGGAGATGATCGTGCCGCTCACGGTCGGGCGGGACCGCAGCGTCAAGGCGCTCGACCGCGCCGTGCGCGGCGGGTCGGCCATTGCGCTCGTCACCCAGCGCACGTCCGAGACCGAGGAGGTCGACAGCGCCGAGGAGCTGCACGCCATCGGCACCCTGGCCAAGATCGCCCAGGTCATCCGCCTGCAGGACGGCACCATCCGGGCCATCGTCCAGGGCCAGAAGCGGATCCGCGTGCTGGATCTCGTGCAGGTCGAGCCGCACCTCGAGGCGCGCATCGAGACGATCGACGACACGCACTCGAAGACCCTCGAGGTGGAGGCGCTGATGGCCTCCGTCCAGTCCCAGATCGAGCAGTACGTCACGTCCGGAGCCTCGGTGCCGCCCGAGGTGGCGGTGGCCGCGCGGAACATCACCGACGGCGGGCTCCTCGCGGACATGGTCGCGTACAGCCCCGAGATGAGCACCGAGCAGCGCCAGGAGCTGCTCGAGACGATCGACGTGCCGGATCGGCTCCGGCTCGTGAGCCAGTTCCTGGCCAAGCAGATCGAGGTGCTCGAGCTGAAGGGCAGGATCCAGTCCGAGGTCAAGTCCGAGATGGACAAGACCCAGCGCGAGTACATCCTCCGCGAGCAGATGAAGGCGATCCAGAAGGAGCTCGGGGAGGAGGATCCGTCCGTTGCCGAGGCGAACGAGCTGCGCGAGAAGGTCGAGTCCTCCGCCATGCCCGACGAGGTCAAGGAGAAGGCGCTCAAGGAGGTCGACCGCCTCTCCCGGATCCCGTCCGCCTCCCCCGAGCAGGGCGTGATCCGCAACTACGTGGACTGGCTGGTGAGCCTGCCGTGGGGCACGTACACCGATGACAACCTCGACCTCGCCGCTGCCGAGAAGGTCCTCGACGAGGACCACTACGGCCTGGAGAAGCCCAAGGAGCGGATCGTCGAGTACATGGCGGTCCGCAAGCTGGCGGAGAAGATTCGCAGCCCGATCCTCCTCTTCGTCGGCCCTCCCGGGGTTGGCAAGACCTCGCTCGGGCGGAGCATCGCCCGCGCCATGGGCCGCAAGTTCGTTCGGATGAGCCTGGGCGGCATCCACGACGAGGCGGAGATCCGCGGGCACCGTCGCACCTACATCGGCGCCCTGCCCGGCCGCGTGATCCAGAACATCAAGACCGCCGGCAGCGCCAACCCGGTGTTCATGCTCGACGAGATCGACAAGGTCGGGATGGACTTCCGCGGCGACCCGTCGTCGGCGCTGCTGGAGGTGCTCGACCCCGAGCAGAACTTCAGCTTCCAGGACAACTACCTGGAGGTGCCCTTCGACCTGTCGAAGGT
The DNA here is from genome assembly GCA_964452225.1 of uncultured Steroidobacteraceae bacterium. GTDB lineage: Bacteria > Chloroflexota > Limnocylindria > QHBO01 > QHBO01 > CAVXEH01. The sequence goes on from CAYVLM010000011.1 coordinate 6,176, forward strand.
GCTCTTCATCGCCACCGCCAACATGCTCGACACCATCCCGCCGGCGCTGCGCGACCGGATGGAGGTGATCCTGCTCCCCGGCTACACCCAGCTCGAGAAGCTGCGCATCGGTCAGCGATTCCTGATGCCAAAGCAGCTCGAGGCGCACGGGCTCACCGCGGAGCAGCTGAACATCGAGGAGGCGACCCTGGTGCGCCTGATCCAGGCCTTCACCAAGGAGGCCGGGGTCCGCAACCTGGAGCGCGAGATCGCGAACATCGCCCGCAAGGTGGCCCGGCGGGTCGCCGACGATCCGGCCACCAGCGTGACGGTCAAGGCGGGCGAGCTGGAGGACTACCTGGGCCCGGCGCGCTTCGAGTACGGGGAGCTCGACAGCGAGGACCAGGTCGGGATGGCCACCGGCCTGGTGGTCTCCGACGCCGGCGGCGACATCGTCCAGATCGAGTCGACGCGCATGGAGGGCAAGGACGAGATCATCCTGACCGGGCAGCTTGGCAACGTCATGCAGGAGTCGGCGCGCGCCGGCCTCTCCTACGTTCGCGCCAGGGCCAAGGAGCTTGGCATCGACCCGGCCTCCTTCGGCAAGGAGACGATCCACATCCACGTGCCGGCCGGGGCGACCCCCAAGGACGGCCCGTCGGCCGGCGTGACCATGGCCACCGCGGTCGCCAGCCTGCTCACCGGCCGGCCGGTGCGGCGCGACCTGGCCATGACCGGCGAGATCACCCTGCGCGGGCGGGTTCTCCCGATCGGCGGGCTCAAGAGCAAGCTCCTCGCCGCGCACCTGGCCGGCGTGAAGACGGTCCTCATCCCGCGCCGCAATGAGAAGGACCTCGTGGACGTGCCCGAGGAGGTTCGCACCCAGCTGCGGATCGTCCCGGTGGACTCCATGGACGAGGTCCTCGCCGAGGCGCTGGTGGACCAGGCCCGACCGGCGTCACGCATGAAGGCCGAGCGGGCGGCGCGCCAGAAGGCGGCCGTGCGCCGTCCGTCCCGCCGCAGGATCGCCTCGGAGAAGCCGGGCGTGCCCGTCACGCCCGCGCGGCCTCCGGGCCAGCCGCCGGCAAGCACACGGTGAGGCGCGCCGTCCGCGCCACCCCCGGCGCGGACGCGTGAGCGTGGGGATGGAGTACAAGGACTACTACCAGGTCCTGGGCGTGCCGAAGACGGCGACGCAGGCGGAGATCAAGAAGGCCTACCGCCGCCTCGCTCGCGAGCTCCATCCGGACCGCAACCCGGAGGACAAGGGCGCCGAGCAGCGCTTCAAGGAGGCCAACGAGGCCCACGCGGTGCTGTCGGACCCCGAGAAGCGCAAGCGCTACGACGAGCTCGGCGCGAACTGGCAGGCGTACCAGCAGGCCGGCGGCGACTGGTCCGGCGGCAGCCCGTTCGGCGCGTACCAGGCTGCAGGGTCGGGTGGGGCACGGTACACGTACCGGCGCGTCTCGCCCGAGGAGATGAGCGGCTTCTCCGACTTCTTCCGGACCTTCTTCGGGGAGGGCGGCTTCTCCTTCGCGTCGGGCCCGGCGGCCGGAACCGGGCGCGCCGGTGGCCGATCGAGCGGCGGCGCTGGCAGGGGCGGGTTCGAGCAGCTGTTCGACTTCGGCGACCTCGACCTGGGCGGGACCGGCTCGCGGCGATCGTCGACCCGGACCTCCTCGGGGGTCGCGGACCTGCAGGCCACCGCGGAGGTGACGCTGGCGGAGGTGGCCCGCGGCACCAAGCGGATGGTGAGCGTCGATGGGCGTCGCCTCGAGGTGACGATTCCCGCCGGCGTGAGCGACGGGGCGCGCATCAAGCTGCGCGGCGCCGGGATGCGCCAGGGGGGCGGCGGATCGGGCGCCGGAGACCTGGTGGTCGTGGTCCGGGTCCGTCCCGATCCGCGCTTCGAGCGCCGCGGTGCCGACCTGGCGGTCGACCTGCGCATCAGCCTGGCCGAGGCGCTGGTCGGGGCGGAGGTCCCGGTGCCCACGCCAAGCGGCTCGCTCAAGCTGCGAATCCGGCCCAACACCCAGAACGGCCAGGAGATCCGGCTCGCCGGGAAGGGGCTCCCGCGCCCCGGCAAGGGCGCCCGCCGCGGCGACCTGGTGGTCCGCGTGCAGGTGGTCCTCCCGCATCTCGACGATGACACGCGCCAGGAGCTGGCGGCGCTCCTTGGACGTCACCCGCAGCCGGATCCGCGGCGCCCGGAACGGACGCACTGAGAGACCGGCAGATGCGCATCGACCGCTTCACCCAGCGCGCGCAGGAGGCGATCGCCACCGCCCAGCAGCTCGCCGAGCAGGGCGGCAACCCCCAGCTGGAGGTCTCGCACCTGCTCCTCGTCCTGCTCGAGCAGCCCGATGGCGTGGTTCCCGCGGTGCTCGAGCGCATCGGCGTGGCGCCCCACGGCGTGGCCGAGGAGCTGCGCGCGGAGCTGGCGCGGCTGCCAACCGTGGCCGGCGCCGCCCAGCTGACGCTCTCCGACGAGGCACGGCGCGTCCTCTCCGACGCGCATCCGGTCGCCGAGCGGATGCACGACGACTACGTCTCGACCGAGCACCTCCTGCTCGCCATGCTCGAGGACCGCGCCGGGTCGTCCGCGCAGCGGATCCTGCGCGAGCACGGGGTGGAGGCGGCATCGGTCCTCAACGCCCTGACCCAGATCCGAGGTTACCAGCGCGTGACGACACCCAACCCCGAGGCGACCTACGAGGCGCTCGAGAAGTACGGCCGCGACCTGACCGATGCCGCCCGTCGCGGCCTCCTCGACCCGGTCATCGGCCGGGACGAGGAGATCCGGCGGGTGATCCAGGTGCTCAGCCGCCGCACCAAGAACAACCCGGTCCTGATCGGCGAGCCGGGCGTGGGCAAGACCGCGATCGTGGAGGGGCTCGCCCAGCGCATCGTCCGCGGCGACGTGCCCGAGGGCCTGCGCGACAAGCGGGTCGTGGCCCTGGACCTTGGCGCCCTGGTGGCCGGGGCCAAGTACCGCGGGGAGTTCGAGGAGCGGCTCAAGGCGGTGCTTCACGAGATCACCTCGGCATCGGGCCAGATCGTCCTCTTCATCGACGAGCTCCACACCGTCGTGGGCGCTGGTGCGGCGGAGGGGGCAATGGACGCCTCGAACCTCCTCAAGCCGATGCTGGCCCGCGGCGAGCTGCACGCCATTGGCGCCACCACCCTGGACGAGTACCGCAAGCACATCGAGAAGGACGCGGCCCTGGAGCGCCGCTTCCAGCCGGTCTACGTGGACCAGCCCGACGTGGAGGACACCATCTCGATCCTCCGCGGGCTGCGCGAGCGCTACGAGGTGCACCACGGGGTGCGGATCACGGACTCCGCCCTGGTCGCGGCGGCCGTCCTGTCGAACCGCTACATCACCGAGCGCTTCCTGCCCGACAAGGCCATCGACCTCGTCGACGAGGCCGCCAGCCGCCTGCGCATGGAGATGGACTCCATGCCCGCGGAGCTCGACGAGCTCGAGCGGCGCCGGATGCAGCTCGAGATCGAGCGCGAGGCGCTGCGCAAGGAGCGCGACGACGCCTCCAAGACGCGCCTCGCGGCGCTCGAGTCCGAGCTGGCCGACATCCGCGAGCGGAGCACCGCAATGAAGGCCCAGTGGGAGCGCGAGAAGGAGGTCGTGGCCGGCATCCGCGAGACCCGCGAGGCCCTGGAGCGGCTGACGCCGGAGATCGAGGCCGCCGAGCGCGCGGCCGACTACGCGAAGGCCGCCGAGCTGCGCTACGGGCGCGCCAACGAGCTGCAGCAGCAGCTGGCGGAGGCGGAGCAGCGGCTCCGCGAGCTCAAGGCGGGCGGGTCGGTCCTCGTCAAGGAGGAGGTCGACGCGGACGACGTCGCCGAGGTCGTCAGCCGCTGGACCGGGATCCCGGTCTCGCGCCTCATGGAGGGCGAGACGGAGAAGCTGCTGCGGATGGAGGAGCGCCTCCACGAGCGGCTCATCGGGCAGGACCCCGCGGTCACGGCGGTCAGCGACGCCATCCGCCGGGCGCGCGCCGGGCTCAAGGATCCCAAGCGGCCAATCGGCTCATTCATCTTCCTTGGCCCCACCGGTGTGGGGAAGACCGAGCTGGCCCGGGCGCTGGCCGAGTTCCTCTTCGACGACGAGAACGCGCTGGTCCGCATCGACATGAGCGAGTACATGGAGAAGTTCGCCGTCTCGCGGCTGCTCGGGGCGCCGCCCGGCTACGTGGGCTACGAGGAGGGCGGACAGCTGACCGAGGCGGTGCGACGCCGGCCGTACCAGGTGGTCCTCTTCGACGAGATCGAGAAGGCGCATCCGGACGTCTTCAACGTCCTCCTCCAGCTCCTCGACGACGGGCGCCTGACCGATGCGCAGGGGCGGACGGTGGACTTCAAGAACACCGTGGTGATCATGACCAGCAACGTCGGCTCGGTCACCCTGCTGGAGGCCGCCGAGCAGGGGGGCACGGCATTCGACGAGGCCGCCGAGCGGGTCCGGCTCCAGCTCCGCGAGCACTTCCGGCCGGAGTTCCTCAACCGCGTGGACGAGGTCATCGTCTTCCGCCCCCTCACCGACGAGCAGCTGGCGCAGATCGTGGGCCTCCTGCTGGCCGGGGTGCGCCAGCGCCTGGCGGAGTCCCGGATCGACCTGGAGCTGACCGATGCCGCCCGGCTCCTCATTGCGAAGTCCGGCTACGACCCGGCCTTCGGCGCCCGCCCCCTGCGCCGCGCGATCCAGCGCGAGGTCGAGAACCCGCTGGCCAGGGCGATCCTCGGCGGGGAGTTCGCGGCCGGGGACACGGTCCGCATCGACGCCCCGGACGGCGCGATCGTCTTCGAGAAGCTGGCCGGATCCGCGTCCCTGCCGCCGGAAGCGGACCCCGCCGCAGCCACCGAGCCCACCGCAGCCACCGAGCCCGCGCGCCCCGCCGGGCCCACGCGCCCCGCAGCCAACACCAGCGACTGATTCGTCGGGGCGCTGAGCCCGCAATGTCGCCGCGTGCTGATCGCCCGCGCATCGCCGCGTACCACCCCGGCTGGTAGCTTCACGGCGGAGGCGCCGGTCCGCCATCGGGGCACCACTGGGGGTGGTAGG
>CAYVLM010000011.1:11334-15625 GCA_964452225.1 uncultured Steroidobacteraceae bacterium
GGTCAGCGGCGGAGGCGCCGGCCTGCCATCGGGGCACCACTGGGGGTGGTACAGGCGCGGCAGAAGGTGCCCGGGAGCGGTTCGGGAGACAATAGCGTCGGGCATGGCTCCACCCTCGGGGCCGCCCGACTCAACCAGACCACCCCGCCCGGGAGCATCCATGCAACCTGTACCTCCGCCCGGGTCCGTGACCCCGGCTGCACCCCCTCCCCCCCGTCCCGGTCCCCGCCCACTCCGTCGCGTTGGCGCGGTCGCCGGTGTCATCGTCCTCGCCGCCGCGCTCTTCGTCGGCGGCATCGCGGCCGACCGCGCCGGCCTCGTCCCGGTGGGACCCGGCGCGCCCACCGCGAGCGTGGATCCGGATCTCGCCCTTGTCGACCAGGCCTGGACCCTCCTCCACGAGCACTACGTGGACCGGTCGATCGTCGACTGGAGGCAGGTCGCCTACGGGGCGATCGGCGGGATGACCCAGGCCATCGGCGACGTCGGTCACACCACGTTCCTCACCCCGCAGGACCTGAGCAGCCTGCAGGCCGAGCTGTCGGGGTCATACGTCGGCATCGGCGCGGTGATCGACGCCAGGAACGGGCGGCCTGAGATCGTGAGCGTCTTCCAGGGCAGCTCGGCTGCCGATGCCGGGCTCAAGCACGGCGACCTGATCCTCTCGATTGACGGAGTCGACACGACGGGCATGGCGCTGTCGACCGTCTCGTCACGCATCCGCGGCAAGGCCGGCACGACGGTCACCCTCGTCGTGGCCACATCGGCCGACGGGCCGAAGCGGACGGTCACCGTGACCCGGGCCAAGGTGGAGGTCCCGGCGGTCTCGTGGGCCATGGTGCCGGGCACCACGGTGGCCGACATCCAGATCGCCCAGTTCTCCACGGGCGCGGCCGACGCCTTCGGCAAGGCCCTCGACGCCGCCACGCAGGCCGGGGCCAGCGCGATCCTCCTCGACCTGCGCGACGACCCGGGCGGCTACACGGACGAGGTGGTGGGGGTGGCGAGCCGGCTCCTGGCCTCGGGCGTCGTGTACATCACCCAGGACGCCAGCGGGAAGAAGACCTCGGTGAGCGTGCGATCCGGCGTGCAGGCCACGAGCCTGCCCGTCGTCGCGCTGGTCAACGGGGCGACCGCCTCCGCGGCCGAGATCCTCGCGGGCGCCCTGCAGGACCATGACCGCGCCCGCATCGTGGGCGTGACGACCTTCGGAACCGGGACCGTGCTGCTGCAGTACGCCCTTGCCGACGGCTCGGCGCTGGAGATCGGCACGGAGAAGTGGCTGACGCCGTCCGGACACCAGATCTGGCACCACGGCATCACCCCGGACCAGGTCGTGGCGCTGCCATCGGGCACCGATCCGCTGCTGCCCGGCGCGCTGCGGTCGATGACCGCGGCCGAGGTGGCCGCCTCGGGCGACGCCCAGCTGCAGGCCGGCCTCTCGCTGCTGACGCACGGAACCTAGATCCGGGCCAGCTGGTCCAGCGGGAAGGGCGGAAGCGCCAGCGGCTTCACCGCCAGGCGCAGGAGCAGGAGCGGGCTGTCATCGGCCGCGCAGCGGTTGGCGTGCAGCACGCCGCAGCCGGTGCAGCGGTGGATGAGCACCCACTCGCCGTCCCCGCGCACGGTGATGGCGATGGGCTCCATGGATGACCCGCAGTCGGCCGCCCGGTCGCCCGGCACGTCGTCGAGGTGTCGGCTCCACAGGCAGAGCGGACAGTGGTTGCGGTGCCGGGTGCCGGGCGCGTCGGCCGGCACGTCAACGCGGCAATGGGCACAGCGGAACGACGCCGGCTCCGGCGGCGGGCGGCGAAGGGAATTGCCATTGCGACGGTTGCCATCGGCCCCGAGGCCATCGGGATCGCGGCGATAGGTGCGGCTCAAGCGGTGTCTCCGGTCGAGGTTGCGGGACGACGGGAGCGTCGCGCTGCCGACCGGGATGCCCGGCCACCGCCAGGGGTGCGGGCAGCAAGACGGCCGTCCCCGAAGGGACGGCCGGGAGCGGGAGCCGGGTGTGGCTCAGACCGCTACGGCGTGTTCCTCCGGAGGCGCGACGCGACGACGACCCTGGCCGTGGTCAACATGTCACTCCTCCTGGTCCGGTACGCGTCAGCTCGCCGCGAGCATGCGGCGGGCGCGGATCGAGTCTAGGCGCCCTGTCAACCGAGGGGCAAGCTCGCGACCCCGCCTAGCGGCGGTGGGAGCGCCGGCGGCCGGCGGGGGTTGGGCGCTGACGCCTCCGCTGCTCACGTCGCGGCGGCGGGACGTAGCGGCGGCGGCGGATCTCGTCGTTCGCGGTGGCGATGATGGGCGGGAAGCGCACGAACACCGCGTAGGCGGCGATGGCGAGGGCCGGCACCTGGAGCAGGAGCAGCAGCAGGAGCGGCACGTGGATGACCACCAGGAGCGGGGTCATCCCCCAGCCGATGGCGATCGGCCAGAAGATCCACTCATGAAGGGAGAGGATCGCCGGGTAGCGGCGGTACCGCGTCTGCGCGAGGTTGTAGACGACGACCGAGCCGACCAGGATCAACAGGCCCGACACCCACTGGAGCGTGAACAGGTCCGGGTAGCTGCTGGGCGTGAGCGAATCGAAGAGGAACGCCATGGCCCGCCGAGTATACCGAGGCGCCGCCGCGATCCCCCCCCGCCGACTGCTCAGCTGCAGCGCTCGTGCGTTTGGGGCCGACATCGGTTCCTGACTTGTCAGATGCTGCGGTGGTTCGCGTTAGACAACCCGGCGGCCTCCCGCGACGCCGATGGCGTACGCCGCCGAGCGTGGACTTGCCCTCAGCGAACCGGAGCCGCGCCGTCCGACTCGCCTAACGCGCACCAGGACGGCAGATGAGAAGTCCAGCGCCGACAGCGCCGATGCCGCGGGGGGCCGCGGGGGCCGCGGGTGCCGCAGGTGCCGCGGGGAACGCGGATGCCGCGGGGAACGCGGATGCCGACTATGCCGGCGGTCGAGGGCCCTCCGCCCGATGCGCACCCCGCACGCGGCTATAATCGACCCCCCGAGGCGGGACGCAGCCGGCGCTCCCAACCCGCCCGCCTATCTTCCGAGGGTCGTCGTTGCGCGCTCTTCTCTCCGTCTCCGACCGCGAAGGCATCCTTGAGCTCGCGCGCGGCCTGGTCGACGCCGGCGTCGAGTGCTTTGCCACCGACGGCACGCGGGCCCACCTCGCCGAGAACGGGATCGAGGTGCGGCCGGTCTCGGAGCTGACCGACACGGAGGAGATCCTTGGCGGCCGGGTCAAGACGCTCCATCCGGCCATCTTCGCGGGCCTCCTGGCGCGGCGCGACCAGCCCGACCACCTGGCCCAGCTCGCGGAGCGCGGCATCGGCCTCATCGACATCGTGGTCGTCAACCTGTACCCCTTCGCCAGGACCGCCCGGGAGGCGGGCACCACGCTCGACCAGGCGCTGGAGCAGATCGATATCGGCGGGGTGGCGCTCCTGCGCGCCGCGGCCAAGAACTTCCCGGGCGTCGCCGCGGTCAGTGACCCCACCCAGTACGCATCGGTCCTGCGGGACCTGAAGACCATAGGCGGGGTGAGCCCGGAAACGCGGCAGAAGCTGGCGGCGGACGCGTTCGCCCTGACGGCGGCCTACGACGCCCAGATCGCCAGCTACCTGAACATCCAGTCGGGCACCATCTTCCCGAGCCGGCTGACCATGGTGGTCGAGAAGCGGGGCGACCTGCGCTACGGCGAGAACCCGCACCAGCTGGGCGCCTTCTACGCGGATCCGGCGGCACGCCAGACTTCCATCTCCACGGCGCACCAGATCGCCGGCAAGGACCTCTCCTTCAACAACCTGCTCGACCTCGACGCCGCCTGGCAGATCGCCACCGACTTCAAGACGCCCACCGTCTGCATCGTCAAGCACGGCAACCCGTGCGGGCTGGCGAGCGTGGTCGACCTGGCCGATGCGTTCCGGGCGGCCCTCGAGGGCGACTCGGTCTCCGCCTACGGCGGGATCATCGGTGCCAACCGGATCGTGGACGAGGCGACAGCCCGCGCCATCCGGCCGGGCTTTTTCGAGGCGATCGTGGCACCCGGCTACACGCCCGAGGCGCTGGAGATGCTGCGCACCAAGAAGGGGTTCGAGATCATCGAGGTGCCGCCATCGGATACCGATGGACCGGAGCTCGGGATCGGCAACTTCGACTTCAAGCGCATCGGGGGCGGGATCCTGGTCCAGACCTTCGACTCCCTGGAGGAGGACCGCAACAAGCTCCAGGTCGTCACCCAGCGGCGGCCCACCCTGGAGGAGCTGACCGACCTGCTCT
>CAYVLM010000012.1:0-15099 GCA_964452225.1 uncultured Steroidobacteraceae bacterium
GCCCGTCCATCGGTTCGCCTGCAGAATCGGCCTACAGCAGGCCGTTGTCCGAGAGGAAGGCGTGGGCGACGTCGGCCGGCTTCTGCTTGTCCACGTCGACCTTGACCCCCATCTGGGTGAGCTGGTCCGTGGTCAGCTTGGCCGAGACGGCGTTCAGCGTGTCGGCCAGGGCGGCTCCGCCCTTGCTCGCGAGGTCCTTGGTCAGGATCGGGATCAGGTTGCCGGCCACCTGGGATTCCTTGTCATCAGTCAGGAGCACGAAGTTGAAGCGGGCGATGTCCGGCTGGGTGGTGCACAGCTCGGCCACGTCCACGGTGCTCGAGTTGAGCGCCACGGCGATCTGCGAGGAGCAGGCCGCCAGCTTCACCCACTGGAACCCCGATGCGTTGATGTCGATGCCGTACTTGTCCTTCAGGGCCTGTCCGCAGTCGGCGTTGGTGGAGCACTCCGGCGGGAGGCCCCACTTCAGCTGGTCGGCGACCTGGGCGGCATCGCTCATGGTCTTCAGCGACATCGAGTCGGCGGTCTCCTTGCGGACGGCGAACCCGTTCTGGTCGGTCCCCGGGGCGTAGTCGAGCGAGGTGAGCCCCAGCGGGTCGAGCGCGGCGTCGAGGGCGGTCTTGGTCGCCGCCGGGTCACCGCTGGCGTCCGCCTGCAGCTGGGCCGCCTCGTAGCCGAGGTACTCGGGCATGAGGTTGATCTGGCCGCTCTTGAGGGCGTCGTTGGTGAGCGTACGTGCCCCGAGGTTGAACTTGCGATCGACGGTGAAGCCCTTGGCCTCCAGGGCCTGCGCGTAGATCTCGCCCACCAGGGCGGACTCGTAGAAGTCGGCCGAGCCGATGATCACCGTCACCGACGGCGCGTTGCTGGCGCCCCCACCCGTCGAGCAGGCGCTCAACACCAGCGCCAGCACCGACGCCCCGAGGGCAGCCATGCGGAGCCTCCGCATTGGGTCTCCTCCTTGTTCGCGGTTCCCGCCGCTGGGCGCGACGGGTCTGCCGAGTCTACCAGCCGGCCCGTGACGAGCCTGTGACAGGAAATCAGCCGATGTCGCCCCCCGCGCGGGAGCGGGCGCGCAGACCGGGTGAGACGGCGCGGCGCTGGAGCCAGGCGAAGGTGAGCTCGGTCGCGATCGCGAGGAGACCCACCAGCACGGCGCCCATGAACAGCTGGGCGTCGTCGTGCTGCGCGATCCCGTCGATGATGAGGCGCCCCAGCCCGCCGGCGCCGAGCACCGCCGCGAGGGTGGCGGTGGCCACCACCTGGACCGCGGAGACGCGCAGCCCGGTCAGGATCGAGGGCAGCGCCAGGGGCACCTCGATCTGCCACAGGAGCTGAAGCTCGCGCATCCCCATGCCCCGTCCGGCTTCGATCGCCTCCGGATCCACCGCGCGCAGCCCCGCGTAGGTGTTGGTCACGATGGGGGGGATGGCGAGCGCCACCAGGGCCGTGACGGTGGGGATGAGGAAGAAGCCGTACGGCGGCCACCAGTTGGCGGTGATGGTCAGCACGATGCCCAGCAGGCCGAGGGTGGGAATGGCCCTCCCGATGTTCGAGATGCTGATGGTGGCCAGCGCGCCCCGCCCCGTGTGCCCGATCGCAAGGCCGATCGGCAGCGCGATGGCAACCGCCAGGAAGAGCGATCCGCCGGAGAAGGCCAGGTGCTCCAGCAGGCGCGGCACCATCCCGTCCGGGCCGGTCCAGTGTGCCGGGTCGGACAGCCAGGTGGCGAGCTCGTCGATGAGGGTCATGCGGCCGAGCCTCGTGCGCGCGACCAGGGCGTCAGCCAGCGCTGGACCCCGAGGAGCGCGACATCGGCCAGGACCGCCAGGGCGATGGAGAGCACCGCGCCGACCCAGATGGCGGTTGGAAAGAACCCGCGCACCCCGGTGACCACGATCAGGTAGCCGAGACCTCCCTGGCCGATGAGGGCCGTGACGGTGACCAGGCCCACCGTGGTCACGGTCGCGATCCGCAGCCCGGCAACGATGATCGGCAGCGCGATCGGCAGCTCCACCCGCCAGAGCAGCTGCCGCGGCGTGTACCCCATCCCGGTGGCGGCTTCCACGACCTCCGGCGGGACCGACTCGAGGCCGAGCAGGATGTTCCGGATCAGGATCAGCAGGGTGTAGCTGACCAGGGCGATCTCCGCGCTCAGGAAGCTGATCCCGGTGAAGGGGATCAGGAACGCGAACAGGGCCAGGCTGGGGATGGCATAGAGGATCCCGGTGAAGCCGAGCACGACAGCGGTCAGCGTTCGGCGGCGGCGGATGAGCAGGGCGGCGGCGAAGCTGATGGCGAAGCCGATGACGACCGCGGTCAGCGTCATCCCCACATGCTCGGTGAGCCGCTGCCAGATGACGTCCAGGTTGTCGACGATCCAGGCGGGACGAATGAAGGGCTCACCCGGCGGCATTCTTCACCGCCCCGCGGGAAGGGCCGCCGTCTGGAGCACGGCGCTGATCTGGTCGACGCTGACCAGCCCCAGGATCCGTTCGCGCTCATCGACGACCGCGCCCAGCTGAACCGAGGAGGCGAGCATGGCCGAGAGCGCGTCACGCAGGGTCGTCTCCGGCTCGAGCAGGCTGGCGCCGGGGGTGGCGGCAGACGGATCGATGGCCCCGCCGCCGGCCAGGTCGGCGCCGTCGATCCAGCCGATGGGGCGCTCCTGCGCGTCGACGAGGAGCGCGTAATCCACCGGCGAGGTGTCGACGGCCCGTTGCGCCTCGTGCGTCCGCTCGCCGACCCTGACCACGACCGGCTCGATCAGCGGCAGGTCGCGGACCCGCATCAGCGAGAGCCGCTTGAGGCCCCGGTCCGCGCCGACGAAGCGCTCCACGAACTCGCTCCCGGGCTCGGCCAGGATCGTGTTCGGCGTGTCGTACTGGGCCAGGATGCCGCCGCGCTGCAGGATGGCGATCCGGTCGGCCATCTTGATCGCCTCGTCCACGTCGTGGGTGACGAAGACGATCGTCTTGCGGACCCGGGCCTGCAGGCGGAGGAACTCGTTCTGCAGCCGGTCGCGTCGGATCGGGTCGACGGCGCCGAACGGCTCGTCCATGAGCATCACCGGAGGGTCGGCGGCAAGCGCCCGCGCCACGCCCACCCGCTGCCGCTCCCCGCCGGAGAGCTCGGACGGGTAGCGGTCGCGGTAGGCCGCCGGGTCCAGCCCCACGAGGTCGAGGAGCTCCGTCACCCGCTCCCGGACCTGGCCTGCCGGCCAGCGCAGGAGGCGTGGAACGACGGCCGCGTTCTCGCCGACCGTCATGTGCGGGAAGAGCCCCACCTGCTGGATCACGTACCCGATGCGGCGCCGCAGCTCCACCGGAGGCAGGCGGCTGACGTCCTCGCCGTCGATCGTCACCGCCCCCGAGGTGGGCTCCACCAGCCGGTTGATCATCTTCATGGTGGTCGTCTTCCCGCATCCCGATGGGCCGACCAGCACGCAGATCTCCCCGGCGGGCACGGTGAGGCTCAGGTCGCTGACCGCCGTAGGCGTTCCCGGCGGGCCGTAACGCTTGGTGACGTGCTCGAGGGCGACGACCGCCCCCGTGGTCGGGGTGCCGGTCACGGCCCGGATGATAGGCGGTAGATGGTGAGCGAAGCGTTCCGGTACACGGGCTCGAGCCCCGTCAGGGTGGCGAAGTCCACGGGGTTGGCGCACGGCGACGGGCGACCGGTGCCGTCGATCAGGTAGGTCGCCCCGAGCTCACGCATGAGCGGCACGGCCTGGGCCGGGTCGCCGCAGTACAGCGCGTCGAGCTGCGCCGCGCGCCGGTCGGGCGAGTAGCCAAGGTTGGCGACGTAGGCAGGGAAGGTGAGGAGCCGCAGACGGCCCGCCGGATCGGTGGGGGAGTTCAGCCAGCCGTCGGTGGCGAAGACCGCGCGATCGGGCGTGTTGGCCGCGATCCAGCGCGAGGCGGCGAGCTCGTCGGCGCTGAGCACCTGCTCGCGGTTGAGCGCGGTCCAGGCGCCGACCAGCAGCGGAGACGGGACGCTGAGGGCCAGGACGACCGCGACGGCGGGCCACGGCCAGCGCCGGATGAACCAGGCGGCGAGGATGGCGACCGCGATCCACATCGCCTGGAAGTACTTGTTCATGTCGAAGGCGACGGTGGACACCTGGATGACGTTGGGGAGCACGAAGAGGACGACCGCCCAGGCGCCGAGGAACCAGCGCGCCGGGTTCCTGCGCATCAGGAGCGCGCCGATGCCGAGGACGAGCGGCACCCCCAGGTTCGTGACGTAGAAGAAGACGACCGCCGCCGGACCGTCGGAAAACGGGGCCGACTCCCATCCCGTGACCGTGTGGAGAGCGCCCGATCCCGCCGCGGCGAGGAGCGGCGCCACGGCGAACGGGACGCTGAGCAGGTACGGACCGAGGAACAGCGCCGCGTTCCGGGGAGCCGCCCGGTCGAGGAGCCGACCCGAGAGGACGACCCACAGCAGGGCGAGCAGCAGGCCGGCTGGGAAGAAGAAGAAGTGGAAGGGAGCCAGCAGCGCGCCGAGGAGGCCGGCCAGCCCCACCAAGGCCGGGCGGTCGCGCCAGCCCCGGCGCAGGCGGCCGGCGCTCGGCAGGCCGGCGACCAGCAGCAGGAGGACACCGACAAGCATCGGCAGTCCCTCCATGGTCGCCCGGTGGACGAGGAGCCCGGTCCCCATGACCGACGGGATGCGGAAGTACGGCCAGGTGACGCGCCCGAGGGGGTCGTACCACGAGTTGTCGTAGCTGTTGTTCAGGACGAGGGTCACCGGATCCCCCAGACCGTTCACGGTGTCGCCGATGAGGCGGATCCACCCCAGGCTACCGGCGAAGACCGCGATCGTTGCGGCGATCAGCGCCACCCGGCGCGCTCGCCGGTCGCGGAGCAGCACGCGCGCGAGGCCCGCCACCAGCAGGGCCAGCGTGCCGGCCATGATGGCGGACGAGGTGATGAAGACCGGCACCGCGAAGAGGCCGGCGGCGTTCGCCGCGATGGCATCGTGGAAGTCCGCGAACCAGTGATAGACGAGCGGCTCTCCGGCGAAGTAGGGGACCTGGGGTGGAAAGTTGCCCGCGTTCAGGCTCTGGGCGATGGACAGGTGGACCCCAAGGTCGCTCCAGTTCGATCCGCCGCTGTCGACGCCGGCGGCGGTGACGTGCCACAGCCCGCTGGCCAGGACCGCACCGACGAAACCGGCCGCCAGCCCGGCGAGGCCGAAGATCCATGGATCGCGGGCCAGCGCCTTCCACGCGCCCCGCAGCCCGTTACCAACGCCCGCCCGGGCGGCGCCGAGCCAGGCGGCCGCCGGCAGGGGAACGGCCAGCACCACGGCGGCCAGGAACACCGTGGTCCTGGTGTAGCCCAGCGGGAACGCGAGCCAGTAGACGAGGTGGGTGCTCAGCGCCACGCTCAGGATGACGGCCAGGCCCAGGCGCGCCGTCGCCGGTAGCCGTGGCGCCGCAACGGCCAGGATGGCCCAGCCGGGGACCAGGAACAGGAGCGGCCATACGACCGCGATGGCCAGCGGCGGCTCGGCGTACGCGCCCGCCAGGGCGACCGCGACGGCGGTCGCGACGATCAGGGCCCGCGCCGGATGGCGCGCGGGCGCAGACGAGGCGCTCGGCGCCGCGCCCGCGCCGATCACTCAGGTGCCGGGCGTGGACGGCGCCAGCCGCGGGAGCGGCTGCCGTGGATCGAGGAGGACGACGATCCGGTCGACCTGGGGGTCGGTCAGGACGTCGTCCCGCGCGATCCGGCGCGCGAGCGATTCCACCGTGGCGTGGACATGGATGCCGGGGCGCTGGTCGCGTTCCCAGTCCACCTCGATCCCGCCGCCGGTGACCAGACAGGCCTCCACCGCGGCCGGCAGGCCCGCCCGCTCGAGGACGAGCTCCAGCCGATGACCCGCCAGGCGTGCGCGAAGCACGGGCGCCGCGTCCCACGGAATCCACGACTCGGTCGACCGGCTCCACTGGTACCAGTGCCCGTTGCGCTTGAGGAACCGGCCCCGCTCGTGGTCGAGGGTCAGGGCCCAGGTCCCACCGGGGCCGACGACGACCGCGTCAATCGACTCGATGCCGGTCGGGGCGGCAGCAGGTACGTAGTGGTACGTGTCGTCCAGCACGCGTCCGAGACCTGTGGCGAGGCGGTCGGAGGCCAGCCCGGGGATCCCGCCGAGCGAGAATCGAGGGCGCATCTGGGAATGGAGAATCATGGCTTCGGCGATGAACGCCCTGCGCTGCGGGGTCTGGAGGGTCCCCCCGATCGGACCGCTCCAGTCTACCGCGGGACGACCGGATCGCCTAGGTCCTTGGCCATATGTACTGCGCGCTCGCCGTACCCGAGCGCCTGGTAGAGGGTACGGGCGATGACGTTCCCGCCGAAGACGTTGAGCTCGACACGGCCCAGGCCACGCGACCGCGCCAGCTCCTCGGCGAGGAGCATGGCCTCGCGCCCGAATCCCCTGCCCCGGTGCGCCTCGTCGATCTCCACGTCCCAGATGTACAGGACCCGGCGCTCGTCGATCTCCCGCGGTCCGACCCACAGCACTCCGACACGCACGCCGTCCGCCTCCAAGACCTTCACCTCGTGGTCGGGCGTCTCGAGGCCGCGGGGAAGCACCATCCCCATGTCGCGCACGGCCTTGCGGCGCGCTGCCCCTGGATCGGTGCCGCCGTGGGCCGCGATGTCCCGCGCGTAGCCGTCAGTGACGTGGCGGTACCACGCCGCGTACTCGTCGGTGCGCAGCGGTCGGGCGCTCAGCCGCGAGGGCCGCGGTCGGGCTTCGCTCACCGGTGCATGGTACCCGTCGGCGATCGGGCCTCCCGCGCGCTGGCTGGTAGCATCCGCGCCATGGCGATCGTGCAGGTTGGTCCGGAGATCGAGGAGGCGGTGCGCACCCTCCTCGTCGAGATCGGCGAGGACCCGGAGCGAACCGGGCTGGCGGGCACGCCGGCCCGGGTGCGGCGCATGTACGAGGAGCTCACCTCGGGATATCGGACCGATCCGGACGCGCTGATGAACGGCGCCTCGTACAACGTCGACTACGACGAGATGGTGGTCGTCCGCGACATCGGCTTCTTCTCGCTGTGCGAGCACCACCTCCTGCCGTTCTTCGGCATGGCGCACGTCGGATACGTTCCGCGCGGGCGGGTGATCGGCCTGTCGAAGATCCCCCGCATCGTCGAGATGTATGGTCGCCGGCTCCAGCTCCAGGAGCGGCTCACCCAGCAGGTCGCCGAGTTCCTGATGGAGCGCCTCGAGCCGCAGGGCGTGGCCTGCGTCATCGAGGCCAGCCACATGTGCACCATGATGCGCGGCGTGAAGAAGGAACAGGCCCGGATGGTGACGAGCGCCATGCTCGGCCGTTTCCGGTCCGACCCCAGGACGCGCACCGAGTTCCTGGCCCTGATCGGCAGGCCCGGCGGCTAGAATCGGCCACGGATGACTTCCCAGACCGATGCCGACGCCACAGCGGGCGATGCCAGCGCCACGCCGATCCGGGTCCTGATCGCGAAGCCCGGCCTGGACGGGCACGACCGGGGCGCGAAGGTGCTGGCACGCGGCCTCCGCGACGAGGGGTTCGAGGTGATCTACACCGGCCTTCGCCAGACGCCGGAGATGATCGCCGACGCCGCCGAGCAGGAGGACGTCGACGTCGTTGGGCTCTCGATCCTGTCCGGCGCCCACATGACGCTGCTGCCGCGGATCGTGGCGCTCGTGCGGGAGCGAGGCATGGACGACGTCCTGATCGCGGCGGGCGGCATCATCCCCGACGCCGACATCGGGGCCCTGAAGGAAGCCGGGATCGCGGAGGTCTTCGGGCCCGGGACGAGCATCGGCGAGGTCGCGCGCTACTTCCGCGAGCACGCGCGGCAGCGCGCCTGAGCGGCCCGCCGGTCGGACCGCCCATGGCTGATGCCGCGCCTCTCCTCGCCGCGGCGATCGGCGGAGATCGTCGCGCTCTGGCCCGGCTGCTGACCGCCATCGAGGGGAACGGCGCCTCGGTCCGCGCCCTCCTGCCGCGGCTCTTCGCCGCCTCCCGCGGTGCGCACCTGGTGGGTGTCACCGGCCCGCCGGGCGCCGGCAAGTCGACGCTCGTCTCGTCGCTGACCACCGAGTACCGGCGCCGCGCGAGCCGGGTCGGCATCGTGGCCGTGGACCCGTCCTCGCCGTACTCGGGCGGGGCGATCATGGGCGACCGGATCCGGATGATGGACCATGCCGCGGACCCCGCGGTCTTCATGCGCAGCATGGCGTCGCGCGGGGAGCTCGGCGGGCTGGCGGGCACCACCTGGCTGGCGGCAGCGGCCCTCGATGCCGCCGGCTACGACCCGGTGCTGGTCGAGACGGTGGGTGCCGGCCAGAGCGAGGTCGAGATCGCCCGGCTGGCGGAGACGACGGTGGTGGTCGAGGTGCCCGAGATGGGGGACGAGATCCAGGCCATCAAGGCCGGCCTGCTCGAGATCGCGGACGTGATCGCCGTCAACAAGGCCGACCGGCCGGGCGCAGAGCACGCCGCGCGCCAGCTGCGGGCCATGCTGGCCGACGCCGGTCGCCGGCTCCGCCCGCCGCCGCCGATCCTGCTCACCGTGGCCACGACGGGCCAGGGCGTCGCTGCCCTGGCCGACGCCGTCGACGCGCATCGCGACGAGGCCCGCTCGCCGGAGCAGGCGCGCGCACGGGCCCGCAACCAGATCGTGCGGGCGCTCGCCGATCGCTCGTCCCATCGCGCCGCGGCTGACCCGAGATGGGAGGAGACGATCCAGGCCGTGGCCGACCGATCGCTCGATCCCATCACGGCGGCGGAGCGTCTCCTCGGCTGACCTGGCCGACCGGCCGCCCCCACTCCCCGCGCCCGGTGCCGACAGCCAGGGCCGGCTCGCAGCTGCGTGCCAGATTCACATGACAGGCACGTTGGGAGATGCGAACGGTCCTGGTTCGGTCCTCGCGCACGCCTGGCGTGAATCCGGACCGCTGCGAGGCTCGCCCCGCTCCCCAACGCACGCCTGGCGTGAATCCGTCACTGCGGAATCCGCCTCCGGCTCGGCAGGGCGCGGCCGGGCTGGTAGGCTAGCCAGCCATGAGCATCGAACGCGTCTTCGTCATCGGCGCGGGGCTGATGGGCCACGGAATCGCCCAGGTCAGCGCCGCGGCCGGGAAGTCGGTCACTCTCTCGGATCGCACGCTCGAGCTGGCCGAGAAGGGCAGGGCCCGCGTCGCGGGCAACCTGGCACGCCAGGTCTCCAAGGGGAAGCTCGAGCAGTCGGCCGCAGACCAGATCGTGGCGCGCATCACCGCCGCGGAAGGGCCGGCGCAGGCCGCCGGCCACGAGATCGTGATCGAGGCCGTCTTCGAGGATGAGCCGCTGAAGCGGGAGACCTGGTCGGCCCTCACCAGGGTCGCGGACGCCGGCACCATCTTCGCGAGCAACACGAGCAGCATCAGCATCACCGGCCTGGCCACGGCGACCGACCGGCCGCCGCAGTTCATTGGCCTGCACTTCTTCTCGCCAGTCCCGGTCATGCGCCTGATCGAGATCATCCGCGGCCTCGAGACGAGCGACGAGACATTCGAGGCCTGCCGCACTTTCGCCTCCGAGCTTGGCAAGACCGTGATCGAGTCGAAGGACATGCCGGGATTCCTCGTGAACCGCATGCTCGGCCCATTCATCAACGAGGCGGTCTTCGCGCTCATGGAGTCGACGGGCACGGCGGAGGACATCGACACCGGCGCGAAGCTGGGCCTCAACCATCCAATGGGCCCGCTTGAGCTGTCCGACTTCATCGGGAACGACGTCATGCTCGGCGTGATGGACGTCCTCTACCGTGGCTTTGGCGACCCCAAGTTCCGTGCTGCACCGCTCCTGCGGCAGATGGTGGCCGCGGGGCACCTCGGGCGGAAGACCGGTCGCGGGTTCTACCGCTACGATGAGACGGGAGCGAAGATCGCCGAATGACCGCCGTCGCGTCGCCCACGCGCCCAGACCCGTTCGCCCTCACGGAGGAGGAGCGCGGCGTCCGGGACACGGTGCGCGACTTCGCACAGCGTGAGCTGGCGCCGACCGCCGCCCGGCGGGACGAGGAAGAGCGCTATGACCGCGACCTCTTCAACCGCATGGCCGAGCTCGGGCTCGCCGGGCTGCCGTACCCCGAGGAGTACGGCGGCGCGGGGATGGGGACCTTCCCCTGGGTGCTCGCCTGCGAAGAGCTCGCGGCGGCGGACATGGGGATGGCCGTCAGCCTCTCGGTGCACGTGCTGGCCCAGCTGCCGATCCTGGCCTTCGGAACCGACGAGCAGAAGCGGCGTCTCCTGCCGCCGATGACCGCCGGCGAGCACCTTGGCGCGTTCGCCCTGACCGAGCCCGGGGCCGGCTCGGACGCCGCGGCGCTGGCGCTGCGGGCGGAACGGACCGATGACGGCTATCGGCTCTCCGGAAGCAAGATCTGGATCACGAACGGCCACGAGTCCGAGGTGACCATCGTCTTCGCCACGGTCGATCGCGCGCGCGGACGGGAGGGGATCACCGCCTTCGTCGTGGAGCGGCCCACGCCGGGCTTCAGCGTGGGTGGCCACGAGCGCAAGATGGGGATCCGCGACTCCGTATCGGCGGAGCTCGTGTTCGACGGTGCGGTCGTCCCCGAGTCCAACCGCCTCGGGGAGGAGGGCGAGGGGCTGAAGGTGGCGCTCTCGTCGCTCGGTGCGGGCCGCATCAGCATCGCCGCGATCTGCGTGGGTCTTGCTCGTGCGGCGCTCGAGCACGCGGGGCGGCATGCGCTCCAGCGCAGCCAGTTCGGTCGCCCGATCGCCGACCAGGAGATGGTGCAGGCCATGCTGGCCGATGCGGCCACCCGGATCGAGGCGGCCCGCCTTCTCACCTGGCGCGCGGCCCGCCTGCGCGACGCTGGCCAGCCGATCAACGCCGCGAGCAGCATGGCGAAGCTGTACGCATCGGATACCGCCATGGCCGTGACGACCGATGCGGTGCAGGTCTACGGTGGCGCCGGCTACAGCCGGGACAACCCGGTAGAGCGCTTCATGCGGGATGCAAAGGGAGCCCAGATCTACGAGGGGACCAACCAGATCCACCGGCTGATCGTCGCCCAGCACCTGCTCGATGGGCTGCGCCGGGATGGCTGATCCGGGGTAACGTGCGTCGGCGTCCGGGGTCTCCCGGGCCGGCCGCTGAGCGAGGGAGGTCACGGGATGGTCACTGCCACGCCGGAGCGGACGGCGGCGCCCGGCTCGCCGCTCCTCACCGCACCCTTCGAGCCGCTGGTCGTGGAGGGAGATCCCGCCTCCAGCCTGGTGGAGCTGATCCACCGCACCGTCGCGGCAGACCCGGGCCACGTTGCGCTGCGCTGGAAGGCGTCGCGGGATCGTCGGCGCAGCCGTGAGGGCGGCGACGGCTCCGAGCCGGCACCCTGGCAGCAGATCACCTACGGGGAGATGTGGGACTGGGTCCGGGACGTCTCGCTCGGCCTCAAGTCGCTGGGCGTGACCGCCGGCGACCGGGTCTGCATCCTGTGCCGGACGCGCCCCGCGTGGCTGATCGCCGACCTCGCCTCCATGGCGCTCGGCGCGGCCACCTGTCCCATCTACCCGAGCTCGGAGGCGGGCCAGGCGGCCTTCATCATCAACAACGTCGGCGCGCGGCTGATCGTGGTGGAGAACGCGCAGCAGGCGGCCAAGGTCGACTCGGTCCGCGCCGAGTGCCCCACCCTCGAGAAGGTCGTTGTCATCGATGAGCGGGGCCGGCTCCCCGATGGCGCCATCGTCTTCGACGACGTCGCGGCGCTGGCGCCGCCCGACCCGGGCCATCGGCGGATGTGGGACGAGGGCTGGCAGGCGATCACCAGGGACCAGCTGGCCACGGTCATCCACACCTCGGGAACGACGGCCAACCCCAAGGGGGTCATGCTGACCCACGGGAACATGGTCTACAACTACGAGGCGGTCAACCAGGTCGTCGACTTCTACCCGTCGGACACGTTCCTCTCCTGGCTCCCGCTGAGCCACAGCTACGAACGCGTGGCCGGGATGGTGGTCCCCCTCGCCCGCGGGTGCACGATCGCGTATGCCGAACCCCTCATCGAGCGGCTGCCGGCGAACATGGTCGAGGTGCGGCCCACGGTGATGGTCGCCGTGCCCCGGCTCTACGAGCGGGTCTACGCCAGGGTTCTCTCGAACGTGGAGGCCGCCTCGCCCCTGCGCCAGCGGATCTTCGGCTGGGCAGCGGGCCTCGGGCGCCAGAAGTACGCGAACCACCTCGCCCGCAGGCCCGACTCGCCCTGGCTCCGGCCCCAGCTGCGCGTCGCCGATGCGCTCGTCTTCGGCCAGATCCGGGCCCGCACCGGCGGCCGGGTGCGGTACTTCGTCTCCGGCAGCGCACCGCTGTCGCGCGAGATCGGCGAGTTCTTCTATGCCATGGGCATGCTCGTGCTGGAGGGCTACGGGCTGACGGAGACCGCCCCCTTCGTATCGATCAACCGTCCCGATGACTTCGTCTTCGGCACGGTGGGTCGAGCCGCTCCCGGCACGGAGGTACGGATCGAGGAGGGAACCGGCGAGATCCTGGTGCGAGGACCGCAGGTCATGGTCGGCTACCTCAACGAGCCCGAGGACACGGCGCTGGCGATCGATCCGGACGGGTGGTTCCACACCGGCGACGTGGGCGAGCTCGACGAGATCGGGCGGATCCGGATCACCGACCGGCTCAAGAACATCATCGTCCTGGCGAACGGCAAGAACGTCAGCCCTGCCCCGATGGAGTCCGCGCTGGCCACGTCGAAGTACATCGCGCAGGCCATCATCCTCGGCGACCGCCAGCCGTACACCGGCGCCCTGATCGCCCCCGACTTCGAGGAGCTGGGGCGCTGGGCGGCGGCCAACGGGATCGCCGAGATGCCTCCCGATCAGCTCGTGACGGCCACCCCGGTCCGGAGGCTGGTCGAGGGCGAGGTGCGCGCCAGGCTCGAAGGGTTCGCCGTGTACGAGCGGCCGCGCCGGATCGCGCTCCTCCCCAGGCTGCTGGCGGAGGAGGAGGGGGAGCTGACCCCGTCGCTCAAGATCAAGCTGCGGGTCGTGAAGGATCGCTGGGCGGACAAGGTGGCAGAGCTGTTCGAGGGCGAGGCTCCCGAGTAGGCGCAGCGGACCATCGCGAGTACCATCGCCGCATGAGCGAGGACGTCTTCATCCTGTCCGCCGCCCGGACGCCCATCGGGAAGTTCGGCGGCGGCCTTTCGACCACCCCGGCGACCGAGCTGGGGGCGGTCGCCATCCGCGCCGCCGTCGAGCGGGCCGGTATTGCGCCGGAGCACGTCGACGAGGTGATCATGGGGCAGGTGCTCCAGGCCGGGGCGGGCCAGGCACCCGCGCGCCAGGCGGCGCTGCGCGGCGGTCTGCCCGACAGCGTGGGCGCCACCACCGTGAACAAGGTATGCGGCTCGGGCCTCAAGTCGGTGATGCTCGGTGCCGCGTCCATCCGCGCGGGCGACGCCGACGTCATCGTGGCCGGGGGCATGGAGAACATGAACCTTGGCCCCTACCTCCTGCCCCAGGCCCGGACCGGCTACCGGCTGGGCAACGGCGAGGTCATCGACGCCACCGTCCACGATGGGCTGTGGTGTGCCATCTGCGACGTCCATATGGGGATGCACGCCGAGCGCGTGGCGGCCAAGCACCAGGTGACCCGCGAGGCGCAGGACGCCTTTGCGCTGCGGTCTCACCAGCGGGCGCTGGCCGCCATCGAGGAGGGGCGGTTCGCCGACGAGATCGTCCCCGTCGAGGTGCCCGGCAGGAAGGGCCCGGTGACCGTCGACACCGACGAGAATCCCCGGGCGGACACCTCCATGGAGGCGCTGGCGCGTCTCAGGCCGGCCTTCCAGCCGGACGGCGGGACGGTCACCGCGGGCAACGCGCCCGGGATCACCGACGGCGCTTCGGCGGTCGTCATCGCATCCGGGGCCGCGGCGGAGCGCGAGGGCGCGGCGCCCATGGCGCGCATCCTCGGCTACGCGCAGGCGGACGTGGCCCCCGAGTGGCTCTTCGAGGCTCCGATCCATGGCGTCCGTCGACTCCTGGAGAAGGTGGACCGGCCGCTCGCGGACTTCGACCTGGTCGAGATCAACGAGGCGTTCGCCGCGCAGGTTCTGGCCGACGGCAACGAGCTCGGCTTCGACTGGGACCGCGTCAACGTCAACGGGGGTGCCATTGCGCTGGGGCATCCGATCGGCGCCTCCGGCGCGCGGGTCCTCACGACGCTGCTCCACGAGCTCCGTCGGCGGGGCGGTGGCCGCGGGATCGCGACCCTCTGCCTGGGCGGCGGCGGTGCGGTGGCCATGGCCATCGAGACGGTCTGACCCGCCGTGCAGTCGGGGGGCCGCTGGTCCCCCGACTACAGGAGATCCGGCCCACCCGGTTGGTTGTCCGACCGTACCTATAATCGTGGACGGCTGCGACTCTGGCCTGCTCTCGCCTGCCTGAGAAGCGAAGGCGCCGGGCCGCGATTCATTGGAGGCAACCTCAAACCGCTATGGCCAGCGAGCATATGGTCGCGGAGGCCCCGAACATCTGGGCTGTCGCCCAGCAGCAGTTCGACGCCGCCGCCGAGAAGCTGGACCTGGACGACGGGCTCCGACGAGTCCTCCGGGTCCCCCAGCGCGAGCTAACCGTCCACTTCCCCGTGACCATGGACGATGGACGCGTCGAGGTCTTCACCGGGTACCGCGTGCACCACAACCTGTCCCGCGGGCCGGCAAAGGGCGGCATCCGCTACCACCAGGACGTGTCTCTCGACGAGGTGCGCGCGCTGGCGATGTGGATGACCTGGAAGTGCGCCGTCGTCAACATCCCGTACGGTGGCGGCAAGGGTGGCGTCATCGTCGATCCCAAGAAGCTGACGCTTCGTGAGCTCGAGGGCCTGACCCGTCGCTTCACGACGGAGATCAGCCCGCTCATCGGCCCCGAGCGCGACATCCCGGCACCGGACGTCAACACCAACGCCCAGACCATGGCCTGGATCATGGACACCTTCTCCATGCACCACGGCTACACGATTCCGGGCGTCGTCACCGGCAAGCCGATCGCCGTCGGCGGCTCGCTCGGCCGCAACGAG
>CAYVLM010000013.1:0-14452 GCA_964452225.1 uncultured Steroidobacteraceae bacterium
CCAGCTGCGCCTCGATGGCGGCGACCGTCGTTCCACGCTGCTCCCAGACCGGGGTGGTGGCCGCCTCCTCCTCGCCGAACCGCATCAGGTGGCGGTGGAGGGCGAGCTCGCGCTCTGCCGACGTGGAGCGGGAGGTGGATCGGCCCTTGGGCATCCTTTCGCGCGCTCCTAGAGGCGTCGCCACGCGTGGTTGTCGCGCTCGAGCAGGTCGTCCGCCGCCGGCGGTCCCCAGGTGCCTGCCCCATAGAAGTGGAGCGGGCCGCCGCGGTCCTCCTTCCACGAGCGCAGGACCGGGTCAAGGATCTCCCAGGCGCGCTCGACCTCGTCGTCGCGGGTGAAGAGGCTGGCGTCGCCGATCATGGCGTCGAGCAGGAGCGTCTCGTAGGCGTCGGGGGAGTCGACCGCGAACGAGGAGCCGTAGCGGAAGTCCATGTTCACGCTGCGGATCTGGAGCCCCTGACCCGGCACCTTGGCCCCGAAGCGGATGAGGATCCCCTCGTCGGGCTGGATCCGGATGGCCAGGATGTTCGGCTCGATCTGCGGCGTCCCGGTCCGCGCGAAGAGGGCCAGCGGCGCGCGCCGGAACTGGACCGCGATCTCCGTCACCCGGGTGGGCATGGCCTTCCCGGTGCGCAGGTAGAACGGCACGCCCGCCCAGCGCCAGGAGTCGATCACCAGCTTGAGGGCGACGTAGGTCTCCGTCTGCGACTCCGGGTCCACCTCCGGCTCGTCGCGGTAGGAGCGCATCTTCTCCCCCTCCACCCAGCCGGACACGTACTGGCCGCGGACGCTGCGACCGGCCACCTCGCTGACCGCCATGGGGTGGATGGCGCGGAGCACCTTGAGCTTCTCGTCGCGCAGGTCGGGGGCGGCGAACTCGACAGGGGGCTCCATGGCGAACATGGTCACCAGCTGGAGGCCGTGGTTCTGGACGATGTCGCGCAGGGCGCCGGTCTGGTCGTAGAACTCGCCGCGCCCCTCGACCCCCACCGTCTCGGCCACGGTGACCTGCACGCTGTCGATGTAGCGCCGGTTCCAGATCGGCTCGAAGAGGCCGTTCCCAAAGCGGAAGACCGCCAGGTTCTGGACCGTCTCCTTGCCCAGGTAGTGGTCGATGCGGTAGATCTGCTCCTCCTCGAACGAGTCGCGGATCTCGCGGTTGAGCTTGCGCGCCGATCCCAGGTCGTAGCCGAAGGGCTTCTCGACGATGACCCGCACCCAGCCGCGCTTCCCGTCCCGGCGCCGCTCGCCGTCTGCCGACAGGCCCGAGGCGCCGAGCTGCCTGAGGATCTCCGGGTAAAGGACCGGCGGCACCGCCAGGTAGAAGAGGCGGTTGCCCGCGGTCCCCCGGTCGCGGTCGATCTGGTCGAGGAGGGTGGCCAGCTCGGTGTACGCCTGGGGCTCGTGGAACTCGCCGCGGTGATAGCGGATGGCGTCGGAGAATGACTTCCAGACCGATTCCTTGACCGGGCGGTTGCGGCTGTAGCTGTCGATCCCCTCGCGCAGGTGGTCGCGGAAATCCTCGTCGCTCAGGCTCCGCCTGGCGAAGCCGACCACGGTGAACTCCGGCGGCAGGAAGCCGCCGAGCATGAGGTTGTAGAGGGCCGGGCCGAGCTTTCGCTGGGTGAGGTCGCCGGTGGCGCCACAGATGACCATGGTGCACGGCGCCGGCATCCGCTCGAGGCGCAGGCCCTCGCGCAGCGGGTTGGCGATCTCCCGGGCCCCGTTGCCATGCTGGGTGACCTGCTCGGGCAGGGCGGGAGGCGCAGTGGTGGTCGCGGCTGCCATCAGCGCTCCTACAGCTCCTTCCCGGACGGCTCGTCGGGGTCCGCGTAGACGATGGCGTGCCCGCCGAACTCGTTGCGCAGCGCGGCCAGGACGCGATCGGCAAAGGAGTCCGGCTCGCGACGGCTGCGGAAGCGCTGCATGAGCGAGAGGGTGATGACCGGCGCCGGCACGTCGTGGTCGATCGCGTCGAGGACCGTCCAGCGCCCCTCGCCGGAGTCGTTGACCCAGCCCTTGATGGCGTCGAGGTTGCGCCCCTCCCGGGTGAAGGCGGCATTGGCCAGGTCCATGAGCCAGGAGCGGATCACCGACCCGTGGTTCCACATCTCGGCGATGGCCGCGAGGTCCAGGTCGTAGTCGGTGGAGGCGTGGAGGATGTCGAAGCCCTCGGCAATGGCCTGCATCTGCCCGTACTCGATCCCGTTGTGGACCATCTTCACGTAGTGGCCGGCGCCCGCGGGGCCGCAGTACAGGAAGCCCTCCTCGGGCGCCAGGGTCTTGACCGCCGGCTCGAAGCGCTCGTAGATCTTCCGCTCCCCGCCGAGCATGGCGCAGAAGCCCACCGTCAGCCCCCAGACGCCGCCGGAGACGCCCATGTCCAGCCACTCCAGGCCGCGCTCCTCGACCATGGCGGCCCGGCGCTTGCTGTCGTGGAAGTTCGAGTTCCCGGCCTCCACGATCACGTCGCCCGGCTCCAGGATCTCCATCAGCTGGTGGACCATCTGCTCGGTCGCGTCGCCGGACGGGACGCTGATGATCACGTGGCGCGGCGCCTCCATCATCCCCGTCAGCTGCTCGAGCTTCTCGGCGACGGTGATCCGCCCTGCGTTCTCCGGCTCGGCGGCGAGGTCATTGGCCACCTTCGCATGGCGGTTCCAGGCCACCACCTGGTGGCCGCCGCGCGCCAGCCTGCGGGCCATCCCGGCCCCCATCCGTCCAAGCCCCGCGACCGCGGTCTGCATCGGTTGTCTTGCTCCTTCCGTTGCTTCGCTCCGTGTCGTTGCTGAAATCGGTCCGATCCGGTCAGCCGGTGGCCACCGACAGCGCCCGCTCGACCGCGGCCTCCAGCCGGGCGAGCCCGGCGCCGAGATCGGCCAGGTGCATCCGGATCACCCGCCGGCGACGCTTCTGGAGCGACTCGAGGTCGCCCAGCGCCTGGGCCGCGATCAGGGTGCCGAAGCTCTCGCGCCACCCGGGAATCGGCAGGTCCTTGTGCGGGTCCGCGGTGATCTGCAGGTAGACGCCGCTCGGCGGGCCGCCCTTGTGCAGCTGCCCGGTGGAGTGCAGGAAGCGCGGCCCGAACCCGAGGGTGGTGGCCACCCCGAGCGCTCGGCCGAGCCTCTCGCGCAGCGCCTCCAGCCGCTCCACGATGGCCGGATCGCGCGGCACGTAGGCCAGCAGCGCCAGGTAATCGCCGGGCCCGGCGAGCGAGAGGAGCTGGGCCACGGCACCGTCCACGTTGACCGGCGCATCGCCAATGGCCGCCGGGTCGCCGTAGACCGCGACACCCGGCTCGGCGACGAGCGGCCCGGCCTCGGGAAGGCTGCCTCGCTCCGCGTAGGCGGCCAGCAGGGCCTTGGTGGCGTCCTTGGACTCCTGGACGTTCGGCTGGTCGAAGGGGTCGATCCCCAGGACGATGCCGGCCGCCGCGGTGGCGAT
Source organism: uncultured Steroidobacteraceae bacterium (assembly GCA_964452225.1). Classification (GTDB taxonomy): domain Bacteria; phylum Chloroflexota; class Limnocylindria; order QHBO01; family QHBO01; genus CAVXEH01. The sequence goes on from CAYVLM010000013.1 coordinate 3,445, forward strand.
CTCCCAGCGGAGGAACTCCCCGCCGAGCTCGATGGGATCGGCGAGGGAGATCTCGCGGACCGGGTGGCCCGCGCCGCGGAGCTGCTCGGCGAGCCGGGCGAACGCGGGATCGGCCTCCGCTTCCAGGGTCACGAAGACAAAGCAGCGGTCGGATCCGTAGCGCTGCGCCGGCCCCGGCGTCTCGCCGACGACCGGCACGATCCCGGTCCCCTGCTTCCCGGTGCTCTCGGCAATCAGCTGCTCGGTCCAGTCGCCGAACGATGCGAGCCGCGGGGAGGTGATGATCGTCAGCTTGTCGCGTCCCGCGGCCGCCGCCTCGCCCATGAAGGCGCCCAGCGCCAGCCCGGGGTTCTGCGGCGCGGGACCACGGCAGGCGTCGGCCATGGCCGCCGCCCGATCCAGGAGGCCGCCAAGGTGGACGCCGTGGATCGCGGCCGGCACCAGGCCGAAGACGGTGAGCGCCGAGTAGCGTCCCCCGACGTCGGGCGGCGCCTCCACGATGCCCCGGAACTCCTGTGACCTGGCCAGGTCGGCAAGCGAGGTGCCCGGATCGGTGATCGCCAGGAAGTCGAGGGCCGGCGCCACTTCGGCCATGGCGGCGTGGTAGGCGTTCGGCTCGGTGGTGCTCCCCGACTTCGAGGAGACGCAGAAGATCGTGCGCGCCGCGGTGGCCCACTCGCGAAAGCCGCGCACCGCATCGGGGTGGGTCGAGTCCAGGATCCGCAGCTCGGCGCCCGTGCCGCCTCCCGGCCCTCCGGCGGCACCCGCCATCCGGCTGAAGAGCTCGGGCGCCAGTGACGAGCCGCCCATGCCAAGGACCGCCGCGCGGTGGTAGCCGTCGGCCGCGATCCCGCCGGCGAGGTGCTCGAGCTCGGCCACCCGCTCCCGCATGGTGGCCGGCAGATCGAGCCAGCCCATCCAGGCCGCGAGCGCCTCCGGCGGCTTGCCCGATGCGGCCCACAGGGTGCCGTCGCGCGCCCAGAGCCGGTCGACGACATGGTCGCGCTCCCAGGCGGCGAGCCGCTGACCTGCCGCCGCCTCGATCGCGCCGGCCCCGTGCCGCTCGCCGCTCATGCGGTCGCCAGCGCTTCCCGCTTCCCCTCGATGGTGGCGATCAGGTCGTCGAAGCTCTTGCCGAAGGCCTCGACTCCCTCGCTGAGCAGCTCGTCGGTCACCAGCTCCATGCTCACCCCGCTCCCCTCCACCGCGCGGATCGCGTCGTGCGCCGCGTGGAGGTCGCGGTCGAGGGTCCGCGCTGGATCGCCGTGGTCCAGGAAGGCCTCGATGGTCTCGGTGGGCATGGTGTTCACCGTCTCGGGGCCGATGAGCTCCGACACGTACAGGATGTCGGGGTAGGCCAGGTTCTTGGTCGAGGTCGAGGCCCACAGGCAGCGCTGGACCCGGGCCCCGGCCGCGCGCAGGTCCACGAACTCGGGCCCGTGGAAGATCTCGTCGTAGGCCTCGTAGGCGAGGCGGGCGTTGGCGACCGCGGCCGTGCCGCGGGCGTTGCGGGCGGCATCGGTCCCGCTGGCCTCGAGCAGCTTGTCGACCTTGGTGTCGACACGGCTGACGAAGAAGCTCGCCACCGACGCGATCCGGGACACGTCCTGCCCCGACGACCGGCGGCGGCGCAGGCCGGCGATGTAGGCGCGCGCCACCTGCCGGTAGACGTCCACGCTGAACATGAGGGTCACGTTGACGTTGATCCCCTCGGCGATGGCCGCCTCGATGGCGGGGATTCCCGCCGGGGTGGCCGGGATCTTGATCAGGATGTTCGGCCGGTCGAGCATGCCCCACAGCTCCCGGGCCCGCGCCAGGGTGCCGTTCGTGTCGTTGGCCAGCGCCGGCTCGACCTCGATGCTCACGAAGCCGTCCGCACCGTCGGCGGCGTCGTACACCGTCCGCAGCCGGTCGGCGGCGTCGCCGACGTCGGTGGTCGCGATCTCCTGGTAGATGGACTGGGTGCTCTCCCCGGCGTCAAGCTTGCGCCGGATCAGGGCGTCGTAGTGGCCGCCGGCAACCGCCTTGGCGAAGATCGTGGGGTTGCTGGTGAGGCCGCGGATGCCCATCCCGACCAGCTCGTCTAGCCGCCCGCTCTCGATTAGCTGCCGGTCGATGTAGTCGATCCACGGCGACTGGTCGTAGTCCGCGTGCAGCCGTTGCAGCGTGTTCATGTGGGGTGCGATCCTCCTCGGTTCTCCTAGGCCGATGCGCCCGCCGGCGCAGCCACCAGCTCCCGCGCGGCGCGGGCGATGGCCTCCGCGTCGATGCCGGCTGTGGCGAGCTGCTGGTCCGGGGTCGCCGAGCCTGGCATGTGGTGCACGGCGAGCTTCGTGACGCGCGGATGGCCGGCGCCCATGGGCGCGAGCGCGTCGAGCACCGCGTCGCCGATGCCGCCCTCGGCCCAGTGGTCCTCGACGGTGACCATGACCCCCGTCTCGCGGGCCGCCGCGCGCAGCGTCTCCGCGTCCACCGGCTTGACCGAGTACAGGTCGATCACCCGCGCCGCGATCCCCTCGCCGGCCAGCGTGTCGGCGGCCTTCATGGCCTCGTGCAGGGTGACGCCGGCACCGACGAGGGTGACCGCGTCGTGATCCGACGAGCGGACCACCTTGCTGCCGCCGATGGGGAAGGACTCCCCGGGTGCGTAGATGACCGGCGTCTTCTCGCGCGTGGTGCGCAGGAAGGTGATCCCCTCGCGGTCGGGCAGCTGCCGCATGAGGTCCGCGGTCTGGTTCGGGTCCGAGGGGTACAGGACGGTGCTGCCGAAGACCGCGCGGAAGGCCGCGAGGTCCTCGAGCGCCATCTGGGACGGTCCGTCCTCGCCGATGCTCACGCCCGCATGCGACCCGGCAAGCACCAGGCTGGCCCGGCTCACGGCCGCCATGCGGACGAAGTCGTACGCACGAGACAGGAAGGCGGCGAAGGTGCTGGCGAACGGGCGCCAGCCGCGCACCTGCAGGCCCACCGCCGCGGCGACCATCTGCTGCTCGGCGATGTACATCTCGAAGTAGCGCTCGGGAATCGCCTCCTTGAAGGCCCCGGCGTAGGTGGAGTTGCTCACCTCACCGTCGAGCGCCACGACGTCGCCGCGGGCGTGGCCCAGGGCCACCAGGGCGTCCCCGTACGCCCGTCGCGTCGCCTCCGTGCCGCCCGGCTCGTAGGACGGGAGCCTGAGCTCGCCCTCGTCGAAGCGGTGCGGGGTGGCGGCGCCATCGGGCCCGTGGACCTCCACCGACAGGTTGCGGATACCGCCGAGCTCGGCGATCGCCTCGTCCGGGTGAGGCAGCGGCTTGCCGTGGAAGCCGTTCTTGTTCTCCACCTCCGCCACGCCGCGCCCCTTCTCGGTGCGGGCGATGAGCATCGTCGGGCGACCCCGGGTGGCCTTTGCCTCGGCCAGCGCCGCGTCGATCGCGTCGACGTCATGGCCGTCCAGCTCGATCGTGTGCCAGCCCGACGCGCGGGCGCGGGCCGCGTAGTTGTCCAGGTCCCAGCCGTGCATCGTCTCGCCGGTCTGGCCCAGGCGATTGACGTCGATGATGGCCGTCAGGTTGTCGAGCTCCGCGAAGGCGGCGTGCTCCACCGCCTCCCAGATCGAGCCCTCGGCCATCTCCGAGTCGCCGCACAGGACCCAGACGTGGTACGGGAGCCGGTCGAGCCGCTTCCCGGCCAGCGCCACGCCCACCGCCACCGGCAGGCCCTGGCCAAGCGATCCGGTCGCCACGTCGACCCAGGGCAGCACGGGGGTCGGGTGACCCTCCATCCGGCTGCCGAGCTTGCGGAAGGTGAGCATCTCCTCGTCGTCGATGGCGCCGGCGGCCTTGTACATGGCATACAGGAGCGGCGAGGCATGCCCCTTGGAGAAGATCAGGTGGTCGTTGCGGGGATCGTCCGGCTTCCCGAAGTCGTAGCGAAGGTGCTTCGCCATGAGGACGGCCATCAGGTCCGCCGCGGACATCGATGAGGTGGGGTGCCCGGAGCCCGCGGTCGAGCTCGAGCGGATGGAGTCGACGCGAAGCTGCTGGCCCAGCTCGCGCCAGAGTTGGTTGTCGTTCGTCACGGTCTCGGCTCCGTATCTGTCGTCACGGTCATGTGTGTTCCGATCCATGATACGAGGCTCGCCTCCACACCCCAACAGGCCCCCTCTGGGACGGCAGCGCGCACCGGTGCCGGTGTGCGCCTGGCGCGCCCGACCGATGCGCTCGACTCGTCACCTGCGCTCCTCATGCGCGTTAGGCAGCTCGGCGCACTCCCGGACGCCGTCGCAGATCCCTTTCCACGCTCAACCCGGGGCCCGTCCCGACCAACGACGGGTCATGGACCCGTCTAACGCGCACCACCGCAGCATCTGACAAGTGGGGAGGCGCGCGTGGCGCCGATCCGATCGGGCAGCAAAGAAGCCGGGCGACCTCCGCGAGGAGGAAGCGCCCGGCCCCGGAACGCCCGTGTTGCTGCTCAGCCGCGCATCAGCCGGAAGCAGTCGCTGCAGTAGACGGGCCGGGCCCCGGTGGGCCGAAACGGCACCTGCGTGTCCTTGCCGCAGCGGGCGCAGACCGCATCGAAGAGCTCGCGGGGACCGCGAGCGTAGCCTCCCCCGCCGCCTCCACCGAAGCCTGAGCCACCCACGGCGGCCCGGCGCTGGGCGCGGCACGAGGCGCAGCGCTTGGGTTCGGATGCGAACCCCTTCTGTGCGAAGAACTCCTGCTCGGACGCGGAGAAGACGAAGTCCACGCCGCAGTCCGAACATCGGAGCACTTTGTCGGTGTAGGTCACTCAGGACCCCTCCCAGTGAAGCTGCCACGTCGGGCCGTCCACGTTCATCGACGCCACCGAAGGGGTCTTGCCGCTGCCCCGGAGCCGACCGTCGAACGTGGTAGGGAGGGGAAGGGAAGTCTGTCCGGCGTCGAGCCGCAACCCGACGGCGCGGAGTATACGCGCCGCCTCCCGATGCGCAAGCACCCGCGTCCGATGCGCAGGCACCCGCGTCCGCAGCGCAGGCTTCCGCGCGGGACTCGGGGCGTATGCTCGGGCCGTGCGAGGGGTGCGGACGATCCTGGGAATCCTGGCGGCGGTTGCCGGCCTGATCTGGACCGCGCAGGGCCTGGGGCTGGCCTTCGCCCCGCGCAGCTTCATGACCCGCGACACGACCTGGGTGCTCATCGGGCTCGTCTTCGTGCTCGGTGGCCTGGGCTTCGCCGCCTGGAGCTGGCGCCGGCGCTGACACCCGTGGTCAGACGACAGACGACCCGGCGGCCGAATCAGACGACCGACGCGCCAGCGGCCCGCATCTCGTCGAGCGCACGGTCGCCGTCCCCGACGGCGAGGTCCACCGCCGCCACGGCATCGGCCAGGACGGTCGTCTCGAACCCGAGGCGCAGGGCGTCGAGGACCGTCGCCCGCACGCAGTAGTCGGTCGCCAGCCCGCAGACCACCACCCGCGCGACGCCGTGGCTGCGCAGCAGGCCCTCGAGCTCGGTGGGCCGCTCCTCGCCGGTCCGCGGGTCGCGCATGGTGAAGCCGGAGTAGCCGTCCTCGCCGTTCGAGCCCTTCCGCACCCGCGGTCCATCCACCTCCAGGTCGGGGTGCAGCTCCGCACCCCAGCTGCCGGCCACGCAGTGGACCGGCCAGGTCCCGCCGTCCTTGGCGAAGTGGGGCGTCACCTCCGGATGCCAGTCCTGGGTGAGCACGACCAGCGCGCCGGCCGCGCGCGCCGCGGCCGCCTCCCGGTTCACGAGCGGCACGATCCCGGCGCCCCCGCGCACCGACAGGTTCCCGGCGGGGTCGGCGAAGTCGTTCTGCAGGTCCACGATCACCAGGGCCGATCGCCCGTCGTAGCCGACCCTGGAGCCCTCCGCGGCGCTCTCCACGGCACTCTCCACGGCGGCGATGGTACGCCGCCGCGGCGGCTGGGCGGTGAGGGCGCTAGGATTGGGAGCAGATGCCGCGATTCCCTCGTCGACGCGGGGCCCGGGCCCTGCTCCTGCTCGCGGGCACCCTGACCGCCACTGCGCTGGGCGGGTGCACGCTCGCGCCCGCCACGGTCCAGGGCGATCGGGTCCAAAGCCTGTACAACCTCTTCCTCATCTCGGCGGCGGTCGTCTTCGTCATCGTCGCCGGGCTGATCGGCTGGAACATCATCCGCTACCGCGACCGCGGCGAGTCAGAGCTGCCGGCGCAGACCCACACCAACCTGGCGCTCGAGCTGACCTGGTGGGCGCTCCCCACCATCCTGGTGATCATCCTCTTCACGGTCAGCGCCATCGTCCTCAACACGAACGACGCGCAGGTCTCGAACCCTGACCTGCAGGTGAAGGTCGAAGGATCCCAGTGGCAGTGGACCTTCACCTACCCGGCCTCCGGCGTGGTGGTCGCCGGGACCCCCACCTCGATCCCGGAGCTGGTGCTTCCGGTTGACGAGGTGATCGACTTCGAGCTCGTCTCCCACGACGTGATCCACTCCTTCTTCATCCCCCACTTCCTCGTGAAGCGCGACGTGATCCCGGGGGTGGACAACCACCTGCAGCTCACGATCAACGAGGAGGGAACGTACGCGGGCCAGTGCGCCGAGTTCTGCGGCCTCTACCACGACCGGATGCTGTTCACCGTCCGGGCCGTCTCCCAGGCTGACTTCACCGCATGGCTGGCTGCACAGCCGAGGAGCACCCCATGACCACCGCCGAGCTCGAGGGGCCGCGCGTCGGCACCGACCATGCCGGGCAGCGCGCCGGGATCGTCGACTACCTGACGACCACCGACCACAAGCGCATCGGGCTGCTCTACCTGTTCACCGGGATCGGCTTCTTCCTGATCTCCGGCATGCTCGCCATGTTCATGCGCGCGGAGCTCACGGTTCCCGGCCTGCAGTTCATGGACGAGGCCACCTACAACGAGCTCTTCACGATGCACGGGACCGGGATGATCTTCTTCTTCGCGTCGCCGGTCTTCTTCGGCTTCGCGAACTACTTCCTCCCCCTGCAGATCGGCGCTCCCGACGTCGCCTTCCCGAGGCTCAACGCGCTCACCTACTGGCTGGCCCTCTCCGGGGGGCTGATCGCCTTCTCCGGCTTCTTCGTTGGCGGTGCCGCGTCGTTCGGGTGGACCGGCTACGCCCCGCTCTCGAGCGAGATCTTCAGCCCCAACACCGGGACCAACCTGTGGATCGTTGGCCTGATCTTCTCCGGCAGCTCCGGCATCCTGGGGGCGGTCAACTTCGTGGCGACCGTCTTCACCATGCGCGCGCCGGGGATGACGATGTTCCGGCTCCCGATCTTCACCTGGAACGTCCTCGTCACCGCGCTCCTGGTGATGCTCACCTTCCCGGTGCTGACCAGCGCCCTGGTGATGCTCTTCCTCGACCGCACGCTGGGCGCCCACTTCTTCGACCCGGCGGCCGGCGGCAGCGCCATCCTGTGGCAGCACCTCTTCTGGTTCTTCGGCCATCCCGAGGTGTACATCCTGATCCTGCCGTTCTTCGGGATCGTGACCGAGATCATCCCGGTCTTCAGCCGTAAGCCCATCTTCGGCTACCGGGCCTTCGTCTTCGCCACCCTGCTCATCGGCGTGCTCAGCTACTCGGTCTGGGCCCACCACATGTTCGCCACCGGGGTGGTCGACAACCTGTTCTTCTCGATCACCTCGTTGACGATCGCCATCCCCACCGGGGTGAAGATCTTCAACTGGATCGCGACCATGTTCCGGGGGCGGATCCGGTTCGACACGCCCATGCTCTTCTGCATCGGCTTCCTCTTCATGTTCCTGATCGGGGGCCTGACGGGGCCCTTCCTGGCGTCACCGGCGATCGACTACGCGGTGACCGACACCTACTTCGTGGTCGCCCACTTCCACTACGTGCTGCTCGGCGGATCGGTGTTCGCGGCGTTCGCGGGCTTCTACTTCTGGCTCCCCAAGATGACCGGGCGCCGGATGGACGAGCGCCTGGGACGCATCCACTTCTGGACCATGCTGATCGGCATGAACGTGACCTTCTTCCCGATGCACATCCTTGGGCTGGACGGGATGCCGCGGCGGGTCGCGGACTACCCGGCCAGCGCCGGCTGGACCGGGCTCAACGAGATCATCACCGCCGGCTCCGTGGTGGTGGCGTTCTCCGTGCTGGTCTTCGGCTGGAACCTGGTCTGGAACATCTTCCTGGGGCACGGCGCGCCGGCCGGCGACGACCCGTGGGAGGGCTACTCGCTCGAGTGGGCGACCACCTCGCCGCCGCCGCACCACAACTTCACCCACCTCCCGCCGATCCGCTCGGAACGCCCGGTCTTCGATGCGCGGATGGCGGCCAGGGCGGCTGCGCGCGAGGCGGCGGAGGTTGCACGGGGGCCGGCGAGTGGCTGAGGAGCTGCGCTTCTTCCTGCGGACCGCCGCCTACACGGTGGTGATCGCCGTCATCTACTGGTTCTACAGCTACGAGACTGCCGGCACGGTGATGCTCATCTTCGTGAGCTTCGCCACCGGCATCGTGGTCTCGATCTTCTTCTTCGCCGTGCGCGCCACGCGCGGCCAGCTGGACCCCCACGCCGGGGGGCCGCTCCACCGCGCCGGAATGAGCGTGGCGCGGGTCATCGGCTTTGCCGAGCCGACGCGCGAGGCCAACGAGGAGCCGCTGGCCGCGGGCCTGGAGCCGATCCCGACCGGCAGCATCTGGCCGCTGGTCGCGGGCATCGGCGCCACCCTGCTCGGGCTCGGCCTCGTCTACGGGCCGTGGCTGCTCCTGCCGGGGATCGCGGTGGCGGTCCTCACCGTCTGGGGCTGGCTGACCCAGATGGACGCGCGCTGACCCTCGACTGAGTGGCGCGACAGGCGGACCGGAGCGGCCCGCCTGTCTGGCGCGGTACGGGGTGACCCGGTCGGTTAGTCCACGCCGGGGACCAGCTCGCCGGCCTCGCCGTGCTCCGCCGACTCCTCGACCGGAACCTCGAGCTCCTCCTCGGAGAGCTCGCCGAAGTGCTGCCGCAGGGGCAGCTCGTGCAGGAACATGGTGCTCACCACGGCGAGGACCATGGCGCCCGCGCCCAGCCACAGGCTGTTCCCCAGCGCGATGGAGAACGCCTCGTGCATGCCGGAGACGAAGGCCCCCTGGAGCTGCGCGGGGATCTGGGTCATGAAGGCCGGCGCCGAGCCGCCGACGTTGGTCAGCGCCGCGGGGTCGAACCCCGGAGGGGCCGTGGTCGGCACGGCCGCGGCGGGCGCGCCCGCCGCGAAGACCAGGGTCCGGAAGGTGTCCCACCTGACGAAGTTGCGGAACAGGGTGAACGACAGCGTCAGCCCCACCACGCCGCCCATCTGGCGGAAGAGGGTCAGGTCGGCAGTCGCCGCCCCCAGCTCGTCGAGCCGAACCGCGTTCTGCACGATGATGGTGTAGACCGCCATGGTGGGACCGATGCCGATGCCGGCGATCACCATCCACAGCCAGAGCATCGGATCGGAGGTCTCCGCGCGGATGTTGGTCATCAGCCCGATGCCGAGGCCGGCCATCACCAGCGAGGCGACCACCAGCCACTTGTAGCGGCCGGTCCGGCTCACCGCGAAGCCGCTGACCACCGAGCTGGCGATCAGGCCGATGAGGAACGGGAACAGGTAATAGCCCGACGCGGTGGCGCTGGCGCCCTTCACCACCTGGAACCACAGTGGCAGGAAGTAGACCGCGCCGAAGAAACCGAACATCGCGGTGAAGACGGCGATCATCGAGACGCTGAACGTCCGCACCCGGAACAGGTGGAGCGGGATCATCGGCTCCGCGGCCCGGCTCTCGATCCAGACGAAGATCGCCAGGAAGACGAAGCCGATGAGGGAGAGGCCCCACACGCCCGGGCTGCCCCAGTCGCCGTTCTCGGCGTTGGTGAGAGCAATGAGGATCGGCACGATGCCGGCGGAGAAGGTGAAGACGCCCCACCAGTCGATGGCGTTCGCGGCGTCCTCGCGACGGATGGTCGGCAGCAGCCGCCAGATCACGAAGAGTGCCACCAGCCCGATCGGGACGTTGACGAAGAAGACCAGGTGCCAGGTGAAGTTGTCGGTGAGCGCGCCCCCGATGTAGGGGCCGACCAGGAAGGCGATGCCGAAGACCGCGCCGAAGAGGCCCTGGTACTTGCCGCGCTCGCGCGGGGTGAACAGGTCACCAATGACGGCCAGGCTGATCGGGAAGAGCGACCCGGCGCCCAGGCCCTGGATGCCGCGGAAGACGATCAGCTCCCACATGTTCTGCGAGAGACCCGACAGTGCCGAGCCGACCAGGAACAGGCCGATGCCGAGCAGCAGCATCGGCTTGCGCCCGAACAGGTCGGAGAGCTTGCCGTAGATCGGGACGGTGACGGTGCTCGTCAGCAGGTACGAGGTCGCCACCCAGGTGTAGTAGTCGCCGCCCTGGAGGCTGGTGACCACCTTGGGCAGGATCGGGCCGACGATCGTCTGGTCGAGGGCCGAGAGGAAGAGGCCCAGCATGATGGCCCCGAGGATCTCGAAGCGCGCGCGCTGGCTGACATGGACCGGCGAGTCATCGTCCGGCATGGGGCTCAGTGCGGGCTGGGCGGTGCGAGTGGTCATGCGTGTGGTGTCTCCTTGCCGTCGCGGACGGGAGCATGGCCGGCGTGGGCGTCGCCGGATCCGGCGTTAAATCGTTCGTGGGAGGTTTCGAGCAGGTTCAGGGCGTCGAGCACCGTTCGCTGCTCGGTGGGGCTCATGGTCTCCACCAGCTGGCGGAAGTAGGCCAGCCGCGTCTCCTCGACATGGCGCAGCATCTTCACGCCCGCCGGGGTCAGCTGGGCGAGCACCATCCGTCGATCGGCCTCGTCGTGCACGCGGGCCACGACGCCGCGCTCCTCGAGCCGGCCGACGATGCCGGTCGCGTTCGGGAACCCGACGTCGAGCTGCTCGGCGAGCCGGCTCATGGGCGTGGGACCATCGGCGTCGAGGATGGCGAGCACCTGGAAGTGCAGCATCGAGAGGCCGTAGGCCTGGCACTGGGCCGCCCACTTGTGACGCTGGTGCCCCATGA
>CAYVLM010000014.1:0-14178 GCA_964452225.1 uncultured Steroidobacteraceae bacterium
TCGAGGCGGTCGAGAACCACATGCCCGAGGTGATCGTCATCGACGAGATCGGGACCGAGCTCGAGGCCCAGGCGGCGCGCACCATCGCCGAGCGCGGCGTCCAGCTGGTGGGCACCGCGCACGGCAACACGCTCGACAACCTGATGCTGAACCCGACCCTGTCCGACCTGGTGGGCGGGATCGCGCCGGTCACCCTCGGCGACGAGGAGGCTCGTCGCCGGGGAACGCAGAAGACCGTCCTGGAGCGCAAGGCACCGCCGACCTTCGACGTCCTGGTCGAGATCGTTGAGCGTGACAGCGTCATCGTCCACCGCAACGTTGCCGAGACGGTGGACGCCATCCTCCGCGGGCACATGGTGCCGCCGGAGGCGCGCTGGCGCGATGAGTCGGGCGAGGTCGGCTCGAGCATCAAGTACGACTACCGGCTCAGCGAGACGGCGGCCGGCAACCCGACCTTCGCCCCGCCCGAACCGCTCGGCGGCTACGGGGCCTTCTCCGGGCGCGGCCGCGCAGGAAGCGGCAACGGGCCCGGCGGATTCGGCGGCGCGGGACTCCGGCCGCTCCCCGGCCGCAACGACCCGCGCGGGCCCCGGGCGCCGCGGCCGCTGCCGGGCGAACGGCTGTCCGGCGGAGCGTCCGGCGACGCCGATCGCGAGCTCGAGGCGGCGCTCGACCGGCCGATCGGCGCCACCCGGCCCGAGCGCGCCGCGGCGCGCTTCCATCGGCCGATGAGCCTCTTCGCGTTCGGGGTCAGCCGCAAGCGCCTCGAGCAGTCCGTTCGCGAGCTTGGGCTGCCGGTGACCGTGGCGCGCGACCTCGACGACGCCGATGCGGTCGTGACGCTCCGTAACTACTACCGTCGCAAGCCCGCCTCGCTGCGAGACGCGGAGTCGTCCGGGGTCCCGATCTACGTGCTCAAGACGAACACCGTGCTCCAGATGGAGAACATGCTGGCGAGCCTCTACGACCTCGAGGCTGACCCCCAGGAGGCGGCCCTCCGCGAAACCTCGGAGGCGATCGGCCTGGTCGAGGCGTCCGGGCAGTCGGTGGAGCTCTCGCCACAGAACGCCTACGTCCGCCGCCTCCAGCACCAGATGGCGGAGCGGCATCACCTGATGAGCCGCTCGCGCGGGACGGAGCCGAACCGGCGGGTTGAGCTGCTGCCCGACGAAGGGCAGGCGTGGCGCTAGGAGACGGGCCGATGCCATCCACCGCCCAGGGCAGGTTCGTCACGCTCGAGGGACCCGACGGCAGCGGCAAGACGACCGCCGCCCGTCACCTGGCCTCCTGGCTGCGGTCGCGAGGCATCGAGACCGTGCTCACCGGCGAGCCGGGCGGAACCCCGGTCGGCGACGAGATCGGGCGCCTCCTCCTCCACCATCGCGGCCTCGCCGACGACCTCGACCCGCGGACGGACGCCCTGCTCTTTGCTGCCCAGCGGGCGCAGCACGTGGAGCGCCTCATCCGCCCGGCGCTCGCCCGCGGCGAGTGGGTCGTGTGCGCGCGGTACGCGGACTCCTCGCTCGCCTACCAGGGAGCCGCGTACGGCAACGATCCGGACGAGATGCGGCGTCTCCAGCACTTCGCGACCGGTGGCCTGTCGCCCGACCTGACGATCCTGATCGACGTGCCCGTGGAGGTCGGACTGGCGCGCAAGCGCCGCCGCGAGTGGAACCGGTTCGAGGACACGGAGGGCGTGGTCTTCTTCGAGAAGGTCCGTGCCGCCTACCTGGCGCTGGCCGCCGCCGAGCCGGAGCGCATTCGCGTCCTGGACGGCTCGGCAAGCGTGGCCGAGGTCGACGCCGAGGTGCGCGCCGTGGTCGAGCCCCTGCTCGGGACGGCGGACGCGCAGCCGACCCCGGGGACCATCCGGCCCGGTTGACGGCGCCGTCCCTCTCGGGAAGCGGCGCCGACGGTCAGGCGGAGACGACCCGGAACGAGCCGACGCCGCCGGAGAGCTCGATCTCGACCCGGTTGGCCGCGCCGGCGAAGTCCGCCGACTCGTAGACGTCGCCGCTGCGCGGGAAGCGGACGCTGTCGACCTGGGTGCTGCCGAGGGCCACCCGGGAGCGGATCCGGGCCGCCACGTTCGCCGGTACCTCGATGGTCACCTGCGCGGCGCCGGCCTCTGCGCGGACCCGCGTCTCACCGGCGGCCCGTGGCAGGCGCACGCGCGTCTCGCTGGCGCCGGTCTCGAGCCGCAGGGAACGCAGCTGGAGGTCCGAGAGATCGAGCTCGGCCCGCGCCGCGCCGCTCTCGACGCGCAGGTCGAGCGGCGCCTCGCCGGTCAACCCCACGCGCCAGTCCAGCGGGCGGTCGAACCACGCCCAGCGCCAGGCTGGATCGGGCTCGAGCTCCACGTCGCCCTGGCCGCGGACACGATGGACGACCCCGCCCTCGAAGACCCCGTCAACAAGAGCGCCCGACGCGGCGCGACCCACCGCCAGCGTGCCCGCGCCGAACCGCAGCCGGACCGAGGCGCTCGAGGCGCCCGCCAGCGGCAGCGCGAGGTGCTCGGAGCTGCTGCCGGCTCCCCGCGGCCAGAAGGCTCCGACCAGGAACCACGCGCCGAGGACGATGAGCGCCACCGGCCACCAGCGCCCGACCAGCTCGCCGGGTCCGGTCCCGATGGTCCCGGTCGTCGAGAGGAGCAGCACGATCCCGACGGCCAGGATGGCGAGCGGCCAGGTCAGCCCCCAGGGGCCGGCCGGTCGCCATGCGTCCCAGGCCACCCGGCGCACGAGGGAGCCCAGGCCCAGGAGGATCACGAAGAGCGGCCAGGCCTCCTCCCATGACCAACCGATCGTCTCGGTGAGCAGGAAGATGACGCCCAGGCCGATCAGCCAGACGGCGCCCACGACTCCACCGGCACCGGACCGGTGACGCCGGCGCCGGCGCTCGTACCGCGACATGGTGCGAATCCCTCCTTCGCTGTCTCGTACCGGTCATCGGATGACCGGCAGGCGCGTGGCATACTAGCCCGCGGCTCCACACGTCGCACCCGCGCGCCCACGCAGGAGGGCCCCATGAAGCTCGTCACCGCCATCGTGCACAACGAGGACGCGGCGAATCTCGTCGACGCCCTGCTCGAACGCGAGTTCCGCGCGACCCGGCTCCACTCCTCGGGCGGCTTCCTCAAGCAGGGGAACGCCACCATCCTGGTTGGCGTCGAGGACGAGCAGGTCGACGGCGTGCTGGATGTCATCCGGGCCAACTGCCACGCGCGCCGCCAGTTCGTGAACCCCATGCCGCCGATCATGGAGCCGGGCGAGTTCTACATGCCGTACCCCGTCGAGGTGGAGGTCGGCGGCGCCACGGTCTTCGTCCTGCCGGTGGAGCGCTTCGAGCGCATCTGACGACGCCGCCACAAGGCCCATGAGCGCTCTGAACCCCGGCCCGCCCTGGCTCCGCTCCCTCGCCGCCCAGGCGCCTGACTCGGTGGCGGTGTGGCAGGTGATGGACGGCGCCTTCACCGGACTCATCGCCGCGCGCCGGGAGATGCGCCGCCGGGTGCATGCCGGCGATGCACCGGCCATCCTTGCCCAGCAGGAGGCAATCGCCGAGGCGCTGGCCGCGGTGCTCGGCGCCATGCCGGAGGCTGCCCTCCGCGCGCCCGGCGGAGAGGAGGACTGGAACGTGGCCCAGGCGTTTGCCCACACGACCGCGGCGCGCCGCTTCCTTCCCGCGTGGGCGGCGACGGCCGCGGCCGGGGAATGGCCCGCCGACCATCCGCCGGTGGTGACCCCCTCGGTCCCCGGGCCGCCGGACGCCACGCGTGAAACGCTCCTGACCTTGCTGGAGAAGAGCCGCAGATCGCAGGCGCGCTCGGCCGAGCAGATCGCCGGGCACGAGACGGAGCGCTGCCCGCTTGACCACCCCCTCACCGGGCGGCTCCGCTGCGGGGACTGGCTCCTGTTCGCCGGGGTCCACGACCTGATGCACCTCGAGCAGCTGCACCGCATCGCGGGCGAGCAATCGTCGCGAAGCGCGAGCGGCTGAGAGCCACCGTGCCCGAGCGCCCCGCGCCCCTGGTCCTCGTCCCGGCCCCGGTCGAGCCGGCGGGCGGCTACGGCAGCTACGTCGCGGTCGCGTCGGCCGGGGCCCACCTGCTGGCCGGCGAGCTGAGCCTCCGCCTGGCCCGCGCCGGGGCCGCGGTGCTGCCCCTGGCACCGAGCGGCGCGGACACCGCCTCGTTCCACTGGGGGCGATGGTTCGCCGGCGCGGCCGGGGAGGCGCTCGCCTCGGCTCGAGCCGGGGGACGGTCGATCGACGCCATCGGCTATGCGGGACCCGGGGCGCTGGCGCTGGCGCCGGACACGCTCATCGACGAGCTGCTCTCCGCCACGCCCGGAGAGGTGGTGGCGAACAACCGCTTCAGCGCTGACGCATTCGTCGTGGCGGCCGCCGACGCGGCCGGCAAGCCGGCACCCGACGGTACGACCAGGGTTGGCCCGTCCCTTGACCGTGCGATCGAGCGGCTCACGAGCTGCCCGTCCGACAACACCGCGGTCCGCTGCCTGGAGAGCGCGGGCTTCCGCAGCCGTGACCTCGCGGACGCGGCCTGGAGCCGTTTCGACGTCGACACCGCGCTGGACCTGGCCCTCCTGCGCGTCGGCGCCCGGCTGCCCGGAACCGGGCGCTCCGGACCCGCCCTGGCCGGATTCCTGGAGATGGCGCGTCTCCCGGGAGACCGGGCCCTTGACGTGCCCGCCCTCGACCGCATCGGGGCCGTCATTCGTGACCGTCACGCACAGCTGGTCGTCGCCGGGCGGGTCCCCACCGCGGTCCTGGAGGCCGCGGAGCGGGACACGGCCTGTCGGCTGCGCGTCTTCGTCGAGGAGCGGGGCATGCGCTCGGCACGGGACCTGCGCCCGCGCTCCCTCCTGGCGCGCTGGGTGGAGGAGCGGGGAGCCGCCTCGCTGGTCGCCGAGCTGGCCCGCCTGGGCGACGCCGTGATCCTCGACACGCGGGTGCTGATGGCCGCCCTGGCGGGCAGCTCGCAGCTCGCCGCCTGGCCTCCGGCCGAGGAGCGCTTCGCCTCCGACTTCGGCGACCCGCAGCCCGTCGCCACACCCTGGCTCCGCGAGCTCGTGGAGGCTGCAAATGCGGCGCCGGTCCCGTTCCTGCTTGGCGGGCACGCCCTCGTCAGCGACGGGCTGCGGATCCTGGTTGCCGCGGCGTGGATCGGGCGCTGACCAACGCCGGCGCCGATCCGACATCGGCGAGCTCGCCTGCTAGACTTGACGAGGAGCGCGTCGCTGCCGCGACCACGCTCTGATCAAGCAACAAACCGAGCGTGGGTGGCGCTCGTTCCACAGTGCCGCCCACGAAGCCAGGCACCGCGCGGTGCCGAGGAGTGGAGATGGACCAGACCGGCCTGATCTACGTCATCGGCTTCGGTGCTGCCGCGACGATCTTCGTCTTCGGCACCATCCTCGCCGCGTGGGTCCTCTCGCACCGTCGCCGTCGCCCCCAGAAGGGGCTCCCCTACGAGTGCGGGATCGACACCATCGGCGACACCTGGAGCCGGTTCGGGCTGGCGTTCTACCTCTTCGCCCTGCTCTTCGTGGCGTTCGACGTGGAGATCATCTTCGTCTACCTGTGGGCGGTGGTGATCCGCGCCGTCGCCGTCCCCGGCATCGTGATGATGGGGATCTTCCTCACCGTGCTGATGTTCGGGGAGTTCTACGCCTGGCGGAAGGGAGATCTGCGATGGCACTGAGCACCGAAGAGAGCGGCGCCCCCGAGCGCGGGGCGCTCGAGCGGATCGAGCCGATCGTCATTCCCGAAGCGGCCGACGACGAGCTCCTCGCCCCCTTCGGCATGGGAGAGCATCCGCAGGGCGGGTTCCACGGCCTGCTGGAGGTGATCCCCACCAAGGCGGACTACATCATCGACCTGATCCGGGCCAACAGCCTCTGGCCGCTGCTGTCGGGGCTCTCGTGCTGCGCCATCGAGATGATGAGCACGGCCACGGCCAAGAACGACATCGACCGCTTCGGGATGTTCCCGTTCCGCGCCTCGCCGCGCCAGTCGGACGTGCTGATCGTGGCGGGCACCCTGACCACGAAGATGGCGGGGCCGCTGGTTCGGCTCTGGGAGCAGATGCCCGAGCCGAAGTGGTGCGTTGCCATGGGCACCTGCACGACCTCCGGCGGCCGCTTCAAGCGCTCGTACAGCGTGGTGCAGGGGGTGGACCGGGTGATGCCGGTCGACGTCTACGTCCCGGGCTGCCCGCCGCGGCCCGAGGGGCTGATCTACGGCATGCTCCGCCTGCGCGAGCTGGTGATGCAGCGGCGCGGCCAGTGGCGAACCTACGTGGACCGCGGTCCGCAGCGCCTTGCCTGGGAAGGGGACGTCCGCTGACCGCGCCGGCCAGGGCGGGCGCCCTTGTCCGGCTGCTCGCAGACCGTTTCGGCGACACCGCCACCGAGATGTGGACCGACGAGGACACCGTGGAGGTCCAGGTGGTCCCGGAGCGCGTGGTCGAGACCCTTCGGACGCTCCGTGACGACCCCGACTTCGGCTTCTTCTTCCTGGCCGATGCCGCGGCGGTCGACTACAGCGTGGGCGTCCGTTTCGAGGTGGTCTACCACCTGTACTCGGAGAAGCATCCGGCCTGGCTGCGGATCCGGGTCCCGATCGACCGTGGCGATCCTTGCGCGCCGAGCGTCACGAGCCTGTGGCCGGGCGCCATGTTCCACGAGCGCGAGATGTACGACATGATGGGAATCGTCTTCGAGGGCAACCGCGACCTGCGCCGCATCTACATGTCGCCGGACTACCGCAGCTTCCCGCAGCGCAAGGACTTCCTGCTGCCAGATGACGCCGCCGACTCCCCGGCCGCCGGGGTGAGCCCGCTGGAGCGCCCGGAGACCTGGGACCTGACCGCCTTCACCCGCGAGCTGACCAGCGCCGGGGCCACCTACGCGCCCCGTGACGAGGCGACGGGCGTCGCCGGCGGCGAGGTCCCCCAGGCCGATGATGTGGCCGACAAGAGCAGGCCGCTATGACCAGGGCCGATCCCGAGACCCGCATTCCCGATCCGATCGACCTCGACCGTGCCGAGGAGGCGCGGCTGCAGGCCGCGGCGGGCCTCGTCCCGCCGTCCCCCACAGCCGGCGCCGGCGAGTACGCCGGCTTCGAGCTGGTTGGCGTCCCCGACCGGCCGCTCCAGACGGAGCGCGAGGTCGAGATGTACAGCCTCGAGGAGGGCGAGATGCTGGTGAACATGGGTCCCCAGCACCCGTCCACCCACGGGGTGCTGCGCCTGGTGATCAAGATCCGCGGCGAGGTGATCACGGATCTCGACCCGGTCTTCGGCTACCTGCACCGCGGCATCGAGAAGCTCTGCGAGAACGCCACGTACACCACCGCCCTGACCTACGTGGACCCGATGGACTACCTGTCCTCGATGCACAACGAGCACGCGCCCGCGATCGCCTTCGAGAAGCTTTACGGCATCCGCGCGCCGAGGCGCGCCGAGTACATCCGCGCGCTGGTGGTCGAGCTGAACCGGGTCTTCAGCCACGGCCTGATGATCGGCTTCCTCGCGCTCGACATGGGCGGCATCACGCCGATCCTCTACTCGTTCATCAACCGCGACGAGGTGGTCGAGCTCCTGGCCTCGATCTCGGGGCAGCGGATGCTCTTCAACTTCTTCCGGGTCGGCGGCGTCAACTGGGACACCAACGACGAGTTCCTCTCCCGCCTCAGCCGGTGGCACAGCACCGTCACCAAGTCGATCGGCGACAACGAGCGGCTCATCACCGAGAACGAGATCTTCAAGGGCCGGACCAAGGGGATGGGTGTGCTCACCGCCGACCAGGCCATCGCGTACGGGGTGTCCGGGCCAAACCTCCGCGCCTCCGGCGTCCCGTTCGACGTCCGCAAGGCGCACCCCTACTCGATCTACGACGAGCTCGAGTTCGAGGTCATCACCCAGAAGACCGGGGACGTCTACGCCCGGTACCTGCAGCGCATCGCAGAGCTCAAGCAGAGCCTGCGCCTGATTGACCAGATCATGGACAAGATGCCGCACGGCCCGGTCCAGGCCCAGGTGCCCGGCATCATCCGTCCGAGGCCCGGCCGCGCCTACGGTGCGGTCGAGAGCCCCCGTGGCCTGTACAGCGTCTACGCCATCAGCGACGGCGGCCCGACGCCGTACCGCTTCCGGATGCGGGACCCCAGCTTCATCAGCCTCCAGGTCATGCCGGTGCTGATGCCCGGCCACCTGATCGCCGACACCATGGCGGTCATGGCCAGCTTCGACCCGGTCATGGGCGGCGTGGACAAGTAGGCGGAGCGGTTCATGGACTGGAGCCTGCTCCTCGGCATCGGTCGCTTCATCCTGGCGACCACGCTGCTCCTGCTCCTCACGGTGCCGACCGCCTTCGTGATCATCCAGATGGAGCTCAAGTTCATCGCGCAGATGCAGCTGCGCTACGGGCCCAACCGCGTAGGCCCCAAGGGCATCTTCCAGAGCACGATCCACGGGTTCAAGGTGCTGGTCAAGGAGGACGCCATCCCCGACCAGGCCGATCGCGCCACCTTCACCCTGGCACCCTGGATGGTCTACATGGCCGCCGCCATGAGCATGCTCGTCATCCCGTTCGCGCCGGGCGCCATCGCCGCCGACTTCAACATCGGCGTCATCTACTTCTTCGCGGTCCTGGGCCTCTCCGTCGTCGGCCTCCTGGTGGCCGGCTGGAGCAGCTACAACAAGTACTCGCTCCTCGGCGGCCTGCGCAGCGCCGCACAGATGGTGAGCTACGAGATCCCGCTGACCCTCTCCGTGGTCGGCGTGGTGATCCTGTCGGGGTCGCTGAACTTCAGCGACATCATCGCCCACCAGCTGGCGCACGGCTGGAACCTGTGGTGGCAGATCCTGGGCTTCCCGGTCTTCTTCATCGCCGCCATGGCGGAGATCAACCGGACGCCGTTCGACCTCGTCGAGGCCGACAGCGAGATCGTGGCCGGCCCGTTCACCGAGTACTCGGGGATGCGCTTCGGCTTCTTCTTCTTCGCCGAGTACGTGGCCCTCTTCATCATGAGCACCATCATGGTCTCGCTGTTCTTCGGAGGCTGGCTGGCACCCTGGCCCTTCCCGGCCCAGCTCTCCGGGTTCGCGGGGACGGTCTACGGCCTGGTCTGGTTCTTCGCCAAGACGTACTTCTTCGTCTTCGTGGCGATCTGGATGCGGATCACCCTGCCGCGCATCCGGGTGGACCAGCTGATGGGCGTGGCCTGGAAGGTGCTGCTGCCGTTGGCCCTGGTCAACCTGTTCCTGACCGCCATCGCGGTGGTCGCATTCAACCTGTAGGAGCGGAAAGGAGGCACCGATGGCGATCCCCGGCAGCGGAATCCTGACCGGGATGGCGACCACCCTCCGCAACCTCTTCGTGCCGAAGGTGACCCGCCAGTACCCCGACGAGCGGCCCCAGATGCCGGACCGCTGGCGCGGCCGGCTGGACCTGATCTACGACGCGTTCGGCGAGCACAAGTGCGAGGTCTGCTTCCAGTGCGCACAGGTCTGCCCCGTCGAGGCCATCGACATGAGCGGCTTTGACGCCCAGGGCCACCGGATCCGCTACGGGATGCCGGAGATCTACGACGAGCGCAAGGACCCCAACGCCTATCGGCGCGCGGGTCTTCCCGAGCGACCGATGCGCAACGCGGCCCGCTGGGACGAGGCCATCGACACCGCGTTCGTCGACGGGGTGATCGCCTCCCGCGGTGGACGGCCCGAGTCCCTGGTGGCCGTCTTCAGCGCGGTCCAGGAGCGCTTCGGCTACCTTCCCGAGCGGGCCCTGCGCCGCATCAGCGACCGGATGACGATCCACTGGGCGCAGGTCTTCGGGGCCGCCGGGCTCGGCGGGTTCCGGCTGCTGCCCGCCGAGGGGCACGTCGTGACCGTCTGCACCTGCGCGGCGTGCCGGTTCGCGGGAGGCGGCGAACTGCTGGAGAGCGTCGAGGAGGAGCTCGGCATCCGCGCCGGCGAGACCACCGCCGACGGGACGATCAGCCTGCAGACGGCGAGCGACGTGGCCGCCGGCGCGCTGGCCCCGGCGCTTCGCATCGACACACTGGTCTACGGGCCGCTCACCGTGGACCAGGCACGGCACGTGGTCGGTGAGCGTCGGTCGTCGGCCCTGGCCGCGAGCACCGCCGCGGCAGGGGCGAGCTGACATGGGCGGCGAGGCTGCGCGACTCTCACCGGAGATTCGGCTCCTCCCCGGAGGCGAGCGGCGCCTGCTGGCGGAGATCGACGAGATCGACTTCACGTCCATCGACGCCTACCGCGGCCACGGCGGCTACGCCGGCCTGGAACGTGCGGTCCGCCACCTCACGCCCGAGCAGGTGATCGGCGAGATCGAGGCCGCCGGGCTGCGCGGGCGGGGAGGCGCCGGCTATCCGACCGCGGACAAGTGGCGCGCGGCGCGCGGCGCGGAGGGCGACCGCAAGATCGCGGTGGCCAACCTGATGGGATCCGATCCGACCTCCCTCGGCGACCGCGCGCTGGCGGAGGGCAACCCGCACCTGGTCCTGGAGGGACTCCTGATCGCGGCCGTGGCGACCGGCGCCTCGGAGGCGATCGTGGCGGTGCGCCGCGACTGGACCACCGCCGTCGAGCGCCTTCGGGCTGCGGCCCGCGATGCGGAGGCCGCGCACCTGGCCGGCTACCTGATGATGGGGACCGACATCAGCGTGCAGGTCTCCGTCCAGGAGGGCTCCGGGGCCTACGTGGCCGGCGAGGAGACCGCCCTCCTGGCCGCCCTCGCCGGCGACCGCGGGATGCCGTGGATCCGGCCGCCGTTCCCTGCTGAGCAGGGCCTCGGGGGAGCTCCCACCGTCGTCCAGAACGGCGAGACGCTCGCCCACGTCGCCTGGATCCTGGCCCACTCGGCCGAGGCCTTCGCGTCGGTCGGAAGCGAGCGGAGCAAGGGAACCAAGCTGGTGACCGTCCTCGGCCGGGTGAAGGCTCCCGGCCTGGTGGAGATCCCGCTCGGGACGCCGCTGTCGGAGATCCCCGGGTTCGCGGGTGGCGCCGCGGGGACCGTCAAGGCGCTCTTCGTCGGTGGCCCCGGCGGGGGGGCCATCGCGGCGGCGGACCTCGACACGCCCTACGACTACGAGGCGCTGGCCGAGCGCCGGGCGCGCATCGGCTCGGGCACCGTCCTGGTCACCGACACCGGCACCTGCATGGTCGACACGGCCCGCTTCCTGCTCGACTTCAGCGCGCGCGAGGCCTGCGGCAAGGCGGTCCCCTGCCGCATCGGCACCCGGCGCCTGGTGGAGGCGCTGGACCGGATCCTGAACGCCAGCCCGCGTCCGGGCGACTTCGATCTGCTGCCGGCCCTCTCGCGCAAGATGGCCGACACCGCGCTCTGCGGGCTCGAGGCACTGGCGCCGAACCCCATGCTGACCACCCTGGACCTCTTCCTCGACGAGTACGTGGCGCACGCCGGGCGCGGCGCGTGCCTGGCCGGCGCCTGCGGGACGGAGCTGGTGGCGCCGCTCCTTGAGCCGATTCACATGGCCGGGAGGGAGCTCACATGACCGGGCCGCATTCGATAGCATTGAGCCGATGGCATTCGTAACGAACGGCAACGGTCACCGCGACGGGGAGGGGCAGCTCCGCCCCGAGGACTACACGCCGCTGTGGCCGATGGTGCCGGGCACCCGCAAGATCGGCGTCACGATCAACGGCCGGCAGGTCGAGGCGGAGGAGGGGCAGACCATCCTCCAGGCCTGCCGCGTGCTGGGGATCGAGATCCCGACCCTGTGCTACGAGCCGAAGCTGACCGCCTACGGCGCCTGCCGCATCTGCGTGGTGGAGGTCGAGGGGCACGACAACACGCCCATCAGCTGCGGCACCCAGATCGAAGAGGGGATGGTGATCACCACCCACTCGGACCGGCTCGTGGAGAACCGGCGCATGGTGCTGGAGCTGATCTTCAGCGACCATGACGCCTACTGCCTTCCGCCGTGCCAGTTCAAGTGCCCGACTCGCGTCGACATCCCCGGCTATCTCAAGCAGAACTCCCTCGGCAACTGGGAGGAGGCGACGCGCATCCTCAAGCGCTCGCTTCCCTTCCCGGCCATCCTCGGCCGCGTCTGCCCCGCGCCCTGCGAGACGCACTGCCGCCGCGAGGAGGTGGACACCGCCATTGCCATCCGCGACAGCCACCGCTACTGCGCGGACCGGGTCCTGGAGGTCGACGCCCCGGCGCCGATCCCCTGGCCAAAGGAGCCGGACACCGGTCGCAGGGTGGCGGTCATCGGGGCCGGCCCCGCGGGGATGGCGGCGGCCTACTACCTCCAGCTGCGCGGCCACCACTGTGACGTCCTGGAGGCGGAGCCCGAGCAGGGCGGGATGCTGCGCTACGGGATCCCCGAGTACCGGCTCCCCAAGGGCTGGATGGACCGCGAGCTGAACCACGTCTGGGAGCTCGGCGCCACCTTCAAGCCGAACATGCGCCTCGGGCGTGACTACCACCTCGCCGACCTGCTGCCGGACTACGACGCGATCTACGTCAGCATCGGCTGCTACAGCTCCAACGAGCTCGGCATCCCCGGGGAGGACGCCGACGGCGTGGTCAACGCCCTGGAGAACCTGTACAACTCGACCCGCGGCCTGCCGATTCCGCGCCTGAGGGGAGCGCGGGTGGTGGTCATCGGCGGCGGCTTCACCGCCATCGACTGCACCCGGACCAGCATCCGCCAGGACGCGGCCGAGGTGACCCTCGTCTACCGCCGCGACCTGAAGGACATGCCTGCGCAGGACGAGGTCCACGAGGCGATCGAAGAGGGAGCCCGGGTCATCTTCCAGGCGTCGCCGACGCGCATCATGACCGACGAGCGCAACCGGGTCACCGGCGTCGAGTTCCAGCGGATGAAGCTCGGCGAGCCCGACGAGAAGGGCCGGCGCCGCCCCGAGCCGATGCCCGGGACGGAGTTCGTCGTCGAGTGCAACACCGTCCTCGCCGCCATCGGCCAGGGCCCGGACCTTGGCTGGGTTGAGTCCGAGCCCGACGAGGTCCGCAGCAAGCTGGAGGTCGACCGCCGCGGGCGGCTGGTGGCGGAGGAGAACATCTTCCGCACCGACCTGCCGAAGGTCTTCGCATCCGGCGACATGCGCACCGGCTCGACCACCGTGGTCGAGGCGATCGGCGAGGGACGACGGACGAGCTACGCCATGGACTACTGGCTGCGCGGCCACGATCTCGACGATCCGCAGGTGCGACGCATCGTCACCGAACCTGTGCCGTCCTTCCTGACCATCGTGCCCTTCACCGACGACGTGAAGGAGCCGCAGGCGGTGATGG
The DNA here is from genome assembly GCA_964452225.1 of uncultured Steroidobacteraceae bacterium. Classification (GTDB taxonomy): domain Bacteria; phylum Chloroflexota; class Limnocylindria; order QHBO01; family QHBO01; genus CAVXEH01. The sequence continues at coordinate 13,329 of CAYVLM010000014.1, forward strand.
GCAAGCTCGGCGCCGAGGCGCGCAAGACGAACTTCAACGAGTACGAGTTCGGCTACACCGGCGACCAGGCGATGGCGGAGGCGGGGCGCTGCCTGCAGTGCACCTGCGAGGCGATCGGCCACTGCGACCTGCGGGAGGCGGCGATCGAGTACGAGACGACGCTGAACATGGCGATCGACGAGCGCTCGATCCAGGACAACCCGTACGTGGGCGTCAACCACGGCTACGGGCGCGACGAGACGCACTCCTTCATCCTGCGCGACTACTCCCGGTGCATCGACTGCGGCCGGTGCGCCCAGGTCTGCAAGGAGATCGTTGGCGCCGGCTGCTATGACTTCATCGGCAAGGGCATGGATTCGCTGGTCACCACCGCGGACTACGTGTCCCTCAACGAGACGCCATGCGTCTCCTGCGGCCGATGCGCGGAGACCTGCCCGGTTGGCGCGCTCATGCCGCGGCCGCGGATCCTGGAGACGTACCAGCTCGACGTCTCGCGCTGCATCTTCTGCGGCATGTGCGCAGATGCCTGCCCGTACGACGCGCTGCGCTGCGGCCCCGAGTTCGAGTTCAGCGAGTACCAGCGCGACCTGCCCATGCTCGACATCCTGGAGATGTCCGATCGCGAGCGGCCAACCCGTTGACGTGCACCATGGTGATGGTGCGGACGAGCACCCGCTTGGCCGCGAGCGTACCGACCTGCCCCGGAGCTCTCCGGCGCCTTCTCCGTGGGACGTAGGTGAGCGCGATGGCTGAGCGCGATCCGATCGATCCGCGCGACGTCGAGGTCGTCTTCCTCGATGCGGGCGGGGTGCTCCTCAACCCGGACTGGAAGCGGGGCTCGGCCATCCTG
>CAYVLM010000015.1:0-13697 GCA_964452225.1 uncultured Steroidobacteraceae bacterium
CCGTTGAGCTACGTCGGCCCGCCCATCGATTCTAGCCGGGATCACTGCCCATCCGGGTTCCACCATCGGTTCGGACGCGTACGAGCACGGCGTGGGCGCGGGCGGTGACCGCACCGGCTGCCCACAGCTCGCTGTCGACGATGACCTTCCGCCCGGTCGCCTCCACCAGGCGGCCCACCGCGCGCAGCGGACCGAGCGGGGTGGGTGCCAGGTAGTCGACCGCCAGGTGGCCGGTCACGAAGCGCGGCACCTCGCCTGCGCCGATGGCGCGGTCCTCGGCGGCCAGGGCGAAGATGGCGGCCGATCCGGTCGAGTGGCAGTCGAGCAGGCTGGCGATCAGCCCGCCGTAGACCGAGTCGGGGAGCGCGGTGTGGGCGGCATCGGGCTCGAAGTCGGTCACCGTCTCGTCACCCGCCGCCCTGGTGCGGAAGTGGTGTCCGTCCGCGTTGAGCCGCCCGCAGCCGAAGCAGTGGGCGAAGTCCTCGACGTAGTAGTCCTGGACCGCCGGCGGCCCCACGTCCGATGGAGTCATGCGCGCCATCCTACAGAAGCCGTCGGGCGCGACCCTGCGGCCGCGCCCGACGCACCTTCCGCGGTGGCGAGATTCAGGACGCCGGCTCTCGCTCCTCGATGGGCTCGGACGCGCCCAGCCCGGAGAAGAACCTCCAGAACAGGTACGCCCCGGTCAGGGCCACGAGCGTGATCCCGATCCAGAAGATGGGCCAGGCGAGGACGTTGATGGTTCCGGCATCGGGGTTGGCCGCCGACAGCGCATCCGGCACCCAGCCCAGGCCGATGCCGGAGAGGGCATCCACCTGGTCCGCAGCCTCCAGCCCGTAGATCTGCGGAACGATGTACAGGACCGATGAGATGACGAGCAGGATGCTCACCCAGCGCCAGGCGACCGGGTCGTCGTCCGCGTCACGGGTGAGCTTGATCAGCAGCGCCCAGAAGAGGCCCACTGTCGCGAGCGGCGCCGTCAGCGGCAGCCCCAGCCCGATGTACAGGTTCGGCATCAGGAAGATCATGCTCAGCGCCAGCGTCACGAGCATCAGCCCGTCCCGGATGAGGACGTAGCTGAGCCACCAGACGTCGCCGCCGAAGCGGAGCGTCAGGCTCTGCAGGAAACGGACGACGTAGGGCCTGGCGAAATGCACGCTCAGGGTGAAGGCCCACAGAATGGGCAGGATCGCCGCCAGCGAGAAGACGAGCCAGCCGGACCCTCCGTGGGTCAGTGCAGTGGCGAGATCATCAGCACTCATGAGTCTGCTCCTAGCTCACGGTCGCGCCGGGGCGCCGCGTGGTCTGGCGAAGGTTGTAGACGACGGCCACGATGCCGAGCACGCCCACCGCGGCAGCCGAGAGGTAGCAGAGCGGCATGCCCCAGGTGGTGTTGTGGCTCGTCACGAAGATCGAGGCCAGCTGGTCGCTCCAGCCCTGCCCGATCTCGGTCATCTGGACGCCGAGCAGGTACGGGCCGATGTAGAGCACCGACCCGATCCCCAGCAGGATGGTCTGCCAGCGGAAGTTCTGGCTGTCGCCCTCGTTCCTGGCCACCAGCTTGAGCACCAGGGCAGCGAAGGCGCAGACGGCCGCGAGGCCACCGGTGATCGGGAGATCCTGGGCGCCGACCACGTCGGGGTAGAAGAAGATGAAGCTGCCAAGGAAGACGTTCACCAGCAGGATGTCGCGCAGCGCGACGTAGATGATCCACCACAGGTCGGCGCCGAGGCGGAGGGTGAACTTCTTGAGGGTGCGGGCCATGTACGGGCGCGCCAGGTGGAGCGCCAGGCTGAGGAGCCAGAGCGCCACGAGCGCCGCGGCGATGGTCCCCTCGACGAACGCTTCGCCGGCGTCGAAGAAGCCGGAGACCTGGTCAGGGGTCATTGCTGTCCTCCAGTCGAGGTTGCCGCGGACAGGTCCGCGCCAGTTGGATGGGGTCGCCCGCGCCCGGCGACCACGCTGACCGCCGGGCAGGCATAGACCGCGTCGCATCGGAAGCAGCGAGTCGCCTCTCGACGGGCGACATCCTCACCGAACCCTTCCTGCGTGGCCTTGAACGAGCCCGGGACGTATTCCGCCTCTGCCGCGTGCGCGCGGGGCCGGATCGCCAGGTCGAGCTCCAGCGAGCGGGGCGGTGGGGTCCGATAGCGAGCCGCGGCCATCACGGCCGGCTCACCGTCGGGGATGCCCCGCAGGTAGGCGTGGATCGCGGCCGCCGCGCGGCGCCCGGAGGCGACCGCATCGATGATGGTCTTCGGCCCGGAGACGACGTCGCCTCCGGCGAAGACGCCGGCGTGGCCGGTCGCCAGGGTCCGTGGATCGGCCACGATCCCGGCGAAGGCGCTGATCTCGATGCCGGTCCCCTCCGGCAGGATCGAGGGATCCGGCTCCTCGCCGATCGCCACCAGCAGGGTGGTGGCGGTGAGCGTCTCGGCGGGGGCCGTCTCGGCGGGGGCGGTCTGGCCGTCGTCGGACGCAACGATCCGGGCGGAGATCATCCGGCCGTCCTCGCCGAGGACCTCCTCGACGACCGTGTGGAAGCGGATCGTGACCCCCTCGCGCTCGGCCTCGGCCACTTCCTCGGCCTGCGCCCGCATCTCGGCCCGGCCTCGCCGGTAGAGCACGGTGACCGAGGCCGCGCCGCTGCGCAGCGCCGAACGCGCCGCGTCCATGGCGGTCGACCCGCCACCGACGACGAGCACGCCGCCGCCAAGCCGCGGGTTCTCGCCCAGGTTCACCTGCTTGAGGAAGACCGTTGCCGGCACCACGCCCCGCAGCTGGTCGCCAGGGACGCCGAGCCGACGGCTCTTGGGTGCGCCGGTGGAGAGGAAGATCGCCTTGTACCCCTGCGACTCCAGGTCACCGAGCGAGAAGTCCCGCCCCATGGCCTGGTTGAGCCGCAGGTCCACGCCAAGGTTCACGATCCGGTCGATCTCGGCGCGCAGCACCTCCCTGGGGAGGCGGTACTCCGGGATCCCGATTGCCATCATGCCGCCCGGGACCGGCATCGCCTCGAAGACGGTGGTCGGATACCCAAGGCGGGCCAGGTAGTAGGCCGCCGACATGCCCGCCGGGCCTCCGCCTACGATCGCCACGCGCTCGCTGCGGTGGACAGTCGGCGGCGGGACCTCGGGGAGTGTTCCGTGCTCGGCGGCGAAGCGCTTCAGGGTCCGGATCGCAATGGGCTCGTCGAGCATTCCTCGCCGGCAGGCGGTCTCGCAGGGAGCGGTGCAGATCCAGCCGCAGACCGACGGGAACGGGTTGACCTCGGCGGCCACGGCATAGGCGTCGCTGTACCGACCCTCGGCGATGAGGCCGATGTAGCGGCCGGCATCGGTCCGTGCCGGGCACGCGGTCTGGCACGGCGCCTCGGGCGTACCGGCGGGCTCGACCATCGAGTCCCAGACCTGCCAGGGCTTGGGCCGTTCGTGGGTATGCCACTCGCCGGTGACCGGGCCCGACGGCGTCGGATGGTTCGGCTTCAGTGATTCGCGCGTCACCTCGGACAGCGGAATCCAGCCCGAGGACTCCCGCGGCGGGAAGACCGGACCGGGCAATGCCTCGAGGGGCGTCGGCTCGGCGACGCTGTCCAGGGTCATGACGACCACCGGACACTCGCGAATGCAGATCGAGCAGCCGATGCACTCCCCCACCTGGACCGGGTGCTCCATCATCCAGGAGAGCGGCGCGCCGCCCGGCGCAGCCTCGACGCCCGCCTGCTGCGGGCGGCTCATGTCGAGCGCCTGCACCGGGCAGACGTCCATGCAGATGCCGCAGTTGATGCAGTTGTCGTGGTCGATCGTGATCCGATAGCCCATGGCGGGCCCTCCGCGGCGTGTGTCATCGAGGATCGACCACGCGGACCCGGGCGCAAACACGCGTTCGGGTGGGAGACGCCCGCTCGTTCGGGTGGGGAGGGGGTGCCGACCGGACCGGGCCGTTTGTCCCGAGGGGGCTGAACGCTAGGTGGTGGAGCTCCCCGGCGGTTCCTCGCCCGTGACCAGGCCCTCGCGAACCGCGCGGACGGCGAGCTCAGCGCGGCTCTGGGCGTGCAGCTTGGACAGGATATTGCCCAGGTGGTACTTGACCGTGTTCTCGCTGATCTCGAGGCGGGACGCGATCTCCTTGTTGCGGAGGCCGGCGGTGACCAGCTCCAGCACCTGGAGCTCGCGCTCGGTGAGGCGATCGGGATCGGGAGCCGGGTGACCGGCTCGCTGGAAATGATCGAGCATGCGCGCCGCCGTGGCCGGGGTGATCGCCGCCTCGCCGCGCCGGACGGCGTCGAGCATGCGTCGCAGCCCGTCCGACTCGAGGTTCTTGGCCAGGTAGCCCTGGGCTCCCACCCGGATGGCGGCGAACAGGTCGTCCTCGTCCTCGCTGGCGGTGAGCATCACGATCGGGATGCCCGGGTGGGCAGCCTTGATGCGGCGCGTGGCCTCGATGCCACCGATGCCGGGCATCTTGATGTCCATGAGCACGAGGTCCGGCTCGAGGCGGGCGGCGAGGGCCACCGCCTCGCTGCCGTCGGTCGCCTGTCCCACCACCTCGTGGCCCCAGGCCGAGAGGAGCGAGGCGATGCCGTCGCGCACGAGCGCGTGATCGTCGGCCAGGACAACCCGCATCAGGGCATCCCCGCCGGAATCGGGCCGGCGACCGAGAGCCGCAGCATCACCCGGGTGCCGGCGCCATCGGCCGGGCTGATCGTGAGCTGGCCGCCGATCGCCGCGGCACGCTCGCGCATCGTCGCCAGCCCGTAGTGCGGCCAGCCCTCGCGGCCGGCCGCGGACGCGACCTGGCCGTCAACGGCGATCCCCCGCCCGTCGTCGATCACTGCGATCTCGAGCTCCGGCCCGCGGCAGGCCACCTCGATTCGGACCCGCGCCGCGGCGGCGTGCTTGCGGACGTTGGTCAGCGCCTCCTGCACGATCCGGAATGCCTGGGCCTCCGTCTCCGCGCTCAGGGGAACCGTCGTCGCCTCGGGAGAGGCCGCGACCGAGACCGCGATCTTCGACGACGCGGCGAACCGGGTCGCGTACTCCTCGAGCGCTCCAACCAGGCCACGGTCCGGCGAGACGGGGCTCGACAGACCCAGGATCGCCTCGCGCACGTCGACGTAGATCGAGCGGGCCGCGGCCGCCAGCTCGCCGAGCTGGCTCCGCGCCTCGTCCGTTCGCCGCTGGCGGAGGAGCTCCTCCACGGCCTGGGACTTGGTGTTGACGTACCCGAGCACCTGGGCCAGCCCGTCGTGCATCTCGCGGGCGATCCGCTCGCGCTCTCCACGGACTGCCATCTCCCGCAGCTGTGCCTCGAGCCGGGCGTTCTCGATGGCGAGGGTCAGGAGGCTCGCCAGCGAGGAGAGGGTCTCCAGCTCGTCCACCTCGAACGACCGCTCGTCGCGCCCGGCCACCGCAAGGACGCCGATCGTCATCTCGCCGCGGTGCAGCGGGGCGGCGACCAGCGAGCGCCCGAACGGCTCGGCCAGCAGGTCGATAGGCTCGAGGGCGTCGACGTTCGATGGGCGGAAGGCCTCTGGCGGGCCGCTGGACGCGGCGAGCGTTACCGTCTCGCCGGCGTGGAGCATGACGAAGGCGACATCGGCGCCGAGCATGCGACGACCCGCGTCGGCGACCGACTGCAGGACGGCATCGAGGTCCCGCGTCGAGGAGATCGAGACCCCCAGCTGGTGCAGGGAACGAGCCGCGGCTCCCCGCTGCTCCAGCTCCCGTGTGCGCGCGTCGAGCGCGGCTGCCAGCAGGTCGAAGCGGCGCCGCGCAACAAGGACCAGGAGCATGATCACGACCAGTGCGGTGATCGTCACCACGAGGGTGTCGAACGGGAAGCTCAGGTACGGATCCAGCGCCCAGTCCGCCAGCAGCTCGATCCCTCCGATGACCGCCACCGGTACCAGGACCGCCGCCCACCAGAGCCTCGTCCGTTCCACGCAGCTGTACCTCGCCGCGATTCTAGTCTCGCCCGGCCCGGGATCGTTGTCGCACGACCTCGAACAGGAGGAGGGCCGCGGCGGTCGCCGCATTGAGCGAGGCGACGTGACCGGCCATTGGGAACCCGACGAGCAGGTCGCAGCGGCGGCGGGTCGCCCCGGAAAGGCCGCTCCCCTCGCTCCCGACCACCACCGCCAGGGGACCCGCCAGGTCGGTCTCCCAGGCCGTTGCCGGCGCGTCCTGGTCGGCGGCCACCAGCCGGATGCCCCGTTCACGGAGCTCGGCCATCGCGTGCCCGAGGCTGCCGACCCTTGCGATGAGCAGGTGCTCGCTGGCTCCGGCGGACGCTTTCACGGCCGCGGCGCTCAAAGGTGCCGCACCGCGCTCGGGCACCACCACCCCGTCGACCCCGGCCGCCTCTGCCGAACGGAGCAGCGCCCCGAAGTTGACCGGGTCCTGGAGGTGCTCCCCGATGAGGAGCAGCGGGTCGTGCCCGTCCCGGACGGCGCGGGCCAGGATCTCCTCGAGGTCCGACCAGCGCCGCTCCTCGACTTCGAGCAGTACGCCCTGGTGCCCGGCGAAGCCGGCCTCTCCGGCGATCCGCTCGGCGGGCACCGTCTCGACAGCGATGCCGGCGGCCCGCGCCTGTGCCACCAGCGCGCGCAGCTCGGCGCTCGCTCGGCGGCTGGACGAGACGAGCAGCCGGCGCGCCGGCCGGCCCGCGGCGATGGCCTCGGCCACGGGACGGCGTCCGCCGATGCGCTCGGTCATGCGGCGCGCGCGACCGTGGCGACCGCGAGAGCGGCGATCCCCTCCTCCCCGGCGAACCCGAGACCGTCGCTCGTCGTGCCCTTGACGCTGACCGACGACGGCTCGATACCGGCCAGGTCGGCGATTCGCTCGGCCATCGCCTGGCGCACGGGTGCGATGGCGGGCCGGGCGGCGACGATCACGAGGTCGATCCCCGTCGGCCGCAGCCCGGACTCGCCGATCCGGCGCACCGCCATCATCAGCAGCTCGCCGGAGTCGACGCCGGCCCAGCGTGCGTCGTCGGCGGGGAAGAGCAGCCCGATGTCGCCGAGCGCAGCCGCGCCTAGGAGGGCATCGATCACCGCGTGGAGCGCCACGTCGCCATCCGAATGCCCTGCGAGCCCCCGTTCGCCGGCGATCGCCAGCCCGCCAAGGCGCAGCGGGCGGCCCTCCTCCAGGCGGTGGGCGTCGAACCCGATCCCGGTCCTCGAGCCGGTGGGCGTGGCATCCGCCGGCGGTGCTTCGAGCTCCGCCAGCGACCGATCGCGAAGGATGGCGCGCAGGATCGCCGCGTCCCCCGGTTGGGTCAGCTTCCAGTTGGTGCCGCTGCCCGGGACGGCGCGCACGGGCACGCCGATCGCGTCGAGCGCCTGCGCCTCGTCGGTCGGCTCGCTTCGCCGGGCCTCCGCCGCGTCGAGCGCGGAGATCAGCAGCCCCAGGCTGGCCGCCTGGGGCGTCTGGGCCGCGCCGAGACCCTGGCGCGAGACCGTGGCGTGCACGGCCCCGTCGCGCACCGTCTTCAGCGTGTCGGCGACCGGCTGGATCGGGATGGCCGCCCCGCCGTCCCGGGCAGCCTCCACGACGCGCTCCACCAGGGCCAGGTCCACGGCCGGTCGCGCCGCGTCGTGGACCAGCACCATGGCGTCGCGTCCGACGCCGCCGTCGTGCAGCGCCCGGAGCCCGGCGCGCACCGAGTCCGGCCGCGCCGCACCGCCCGGGACCACGAGGCATCGCCCACTCCCCGACGGGGGGAGCCGGGAACGGAATCGGTCCGTCGCGTCCGGCGGCACCACCACGGCAACCTGGGAGAGCCCGGGAACGGCGAGCAGCAGGTCCAGGCTCCAGCGCCAGGCGGGTCGTCCCCACAGGTCGATCCAGAGCTTGTCTCCCCCCATCCGACGGCTGCGCCCCGCGGCTACGAGGACGGCAACCAGCTCGCCCATCGAGGCCGGCTCAGGCGTGCTCGCCGTCGTTGGACTCCCGGTCGCCCGGCGCGCGCTGCCGCGTGGCGACCGACCCCCTGCCGCCTCGGCCGCGCGCCGTGCCCCCGCCCCGGCGGGCGGCGACGCTGCCGGGCGCCTCCTCGTGGACCGCCACCGGTTCCCGGCCGGTCATGTCCCGCGGCTGGGCAAAGACCATGCGGCCGGCGACCGTCTGCAGGACGCGGGTGACCGTGATCGGCAGATCGGTGTCGATCATCCGGCTGCCTCCCTCGACGACGATCATGGTCCCGTCCTCCAGGTAGCCGACGCCCTGCCCGGGCTCCTTGCCCTCCTGGATGATGCGGACGGAGAGCTCCTCGCCGGGATGGAGGACCGCCTTCACCGCGTTGGCCAGCTCGTTGATGTTGAGGACCCGGATCCCCTGCAGCTCGGCGACGCGGTTCAGGTTGAGGTCGTTGGTGAGGATGGCCGCGTTGTTGTCGCGCGCGAAGGCGACCAGCTTGGCGTCCACCTCGCCGATCTCCGGGTAGGTCGCCTCGCTGACCTCAATGGGGCTGATCGAGTCCTTCTGCAGCGCGGTCAGCATCTCCAGGCCGCGCCGTCCCCGGTTGCGACGCATGGCGTCCGGCGAGTCCGCAATCCGCTGGAGCTCGTCGAGCACGAATCGGGGCACCACCAGGCTGCCGAGGATGAACCCCGTACGGCCGATGTCGACGATCCGCCCGTCGATCACCGCGCTGGTGTCCACCACCACGGTCTGGACGTGCCTGGCCGCGTGTCGCCCGGGAAGGAAGCCCGCCACAGCGGGCAGCAGCACGTCCCGCTTGTACAGGGTCGCGGCCAGCATCAGGGCCGCCAGCAGCAGTGCCACGAGCGGCGGGAGCAGCGAGCCTGCCGTGCCGCCGAGCTGGGCCAGCGGCACGCCCAGCAGCAACCCCATCACCAGGCCGACGATGATGGCCCCAACGCCGAGCGCGTACTCACCGGCGCCCGCCCCGGCCAGCTGTGCGACGGCCCAGCGGGTCGGGTAGACGGTCACGTAGGGGATCGCCAGGTAGCCGAACAGCAGGCAGGCCACCACGAAGGCGGTGAGGAAGGCGGGTCGATTCCCCGGATCGAGGATCCCCTCAGCCTGCCGAAGCAGGACGATGCCGAGCACGAGCCCGCCGATCGTCCCCAGGAGCGCGCCGAGAATCTGGATGAACCTTGTCATTCGATTGATGAGTGCAGGGCAATGAACACCGAAACCGGCCGGTCGCGGGATGAATCCGGATGAAGCGCGAGGGCGACCAGGCCGCAGACCGCCGAAGCGGGCGGCAACCGTAGCACTCGGGGTACCCCCCGGCAACCCTCCACGGGTCGGCCAGGCTACGTTTCCAGCGCCAGGGCAAGGGCTGCCCGCAGGTCGACCGCCGCCTCCACGCCCGTCCTGTCCGACCCTCCGCGACCACCGTCGAGATCCCGCATCGGCCCGGTGACCAGCCGATCGAACCCGAGCCGCCGGGCCTCGGCAAGGCGGCGCTCGGCCCGGGACGCAGCCCGCAGTCGCCCCGACAGCGCGAGCTCCCCGGCGAGGACGGTGCCGGAGCGGACTGCCCGTTCGCGCAGCGACGAGGCGAGTGCCGCCGCAACAGCGAGGTCGGCCGCCGGTTCCTCGATCCGCAGGCCGCCCGCCACGTTCACGTAGACATCGTGGCCGGTGAGGTTCAGCCCGGCGTGCCGGGCCAGCACGGCGATCAGCATGAGGACCCGGTTCGTGTCGATCCCGGTCGTGGCGCGACGCGGCGATCCGTAGCCAGCCGGCGCCACCAGGGCCTGGATCTCGACCGCCAGCGGCCGCGTCCCTTCCAGGGCGATCGTCACTGCGCTGCCGGCCACGGGCGGCTGGGAGGACTCGAGGAAGAAGCGCGAGGCGTCCGGCACCTCGACCAGCCCGTCCCCGCGCATCTCCAGCACCCCGACCTCGTCCGTCGAGCCAAAGCGGTTCTTCGCCGCGCGCAGGAGCCGCGTGGAGCCGAGCCGCTCTCCTTCGAGGTAGATCACCGCGTCCACGAGATGCTCCAGCGTGCGCGGTCCGGCGACGGTGCCTTCCTTCGTCACGTGGCCAACGAGCGCCACGCAGCTGGGTCCGCCCTTCGCCACCTCGGCTAGGCGCATGGCGACCTCGCGGACCTGCCCGACGCTGCCCGCCGGACCACCGAGCTCGGCGCTGGCCAGGGTCTGCACGCTGTCGACCACCGCGAGGGACGGCTGCGTGGCCCGGATCGCCTCGACCGCCGTCTCGAGCTCCGTGGTGGGCAGCAGGGAGACGCCATCGACCACGGCCCCGACCCGGTCCGCGCGACCACGGACCTGGCGGGCCGATTCCTCGCCGGTGACGTAGAGGGTCGTGGCACCAGCGGCGGCCAGCCGGGCCGCCAGCTGCAGCAGGAGGGTCGACTTGCCAATCCCGGGATCCCCGCCGAGGAGCACGATTGAGCCCGGGACCAGGCCGCCACCGAGGACGCGATCGAGCTCCCCGATGCCGCTCACCAGCCGATCCGCCTCGGCGCTCGAGACGCTGGCGATCGCCTCAACCGCCGCGCCGGCCGCCGGCCGCGTCCCCGTGCGCTCGCGCGCCCGCGCCGGCCTGGAGGGGACCACCGTCTCGACCAGGGTGTTCCACGCCTCGCACGAGGGACACTGGCCCGCCCACTTCGGTGAGCTGGTCCCGCATTGCTGGCAGACGTAGACGGTGCGGGCTGGCATGGCGGCTAATCGTGGCAGATCGGTCGCCCCGGCGGGCGTACCGGGCGCTTATCGCCCAGCCCCGCATCGCGCCGGAGCAGGGGCGGAAACCGCCCGGGTGCAGGCGACCGCCCGTGCCCGCTGCGGAGAGCGGAGAGCTAGCCTGCGGTGACCGCCTGCTTGCGCCGTCCGCTGCTCGGCGGTGCCGCCTTCTCGATCGAGACGCTGCCGTCCTCGGCGGCGTCGATCTGGATCGTGTCGCCCGCCTCGAAGGTGGCCATCAGCATCCGCTCCGCGAGCGGATCCTCGATCTGGCTCTGGATCTCGCGCCTCAGCGGACGCGCGCCGAAGGCCTGGTCGTAGCCCTTCGCGATGATCGCGTCCTTGGCGGCATCGGTCACCAGCAGCTCCAGCTGCTGGCCGGTCAGCTGCGCCCGCACGCGCTCCAGGAGCAGGTCCACGATCTCGCGGATCTCCTCCCGCGTCAGCTGGCGGAAGACGACCGTGGCGTCGATCCGGTTGAGGAACTCGGGGCGGAAGACGTTCTTCAGCTCGCTGAGCACCCGCTCCTTCATGCGCTCGTAGTCCGCCGTGGCCTGAGCCTCGGCGGTGGCGCCGACGCCACGGAACCCGATCGACTTGTCGTGCTGGAGCTGCGGCGCGCCGACGTTGCTGGTCATGATGATGATCGTGTTGCGGAAGTCGACGCGCCGGCCCTTCGCATCGGTCAGGTGCCCGTCCTCCAGGATCTGGAGCAGGATGTTGAACACCTCGGGATGCGCCTTCTCGATCTCGTCGAGCAGGACCACGCTGTAGCTCTTGCGCCGCACGGCCTCGGTGAGCTGGCCGCCCTCGTCGAACCCGACGTAGCCGGGGGGCGCCCCCACCAGCCGGCTCACGTTGTGGCGCTCCATGAACTCGCTCATATCGATCTTGATGAGCGCGTCCTCGCTGCCGAACATGAACTCGGCCAGGGCCCGGGCGAGCTCGGTCTTCCCCACGCCGGTGGGTCCCATGAAGATGAACGAACCGATGGGCCGCTTGGGGTCCTTGAGGCCGGCGCGCGCGCGGCGAACCGCCTTGGAGACCGTCTCGATCGCCTCCTGCTGGCCGATGATCCGCTTGTGCAGCGCCTCCTCCATGTGGAGCAGCCGCTCCTTCTCCTCCTGGGAGATGCGCACGACCGGGATCCCGGTCCACATGCTGACGACCTGCGCGATGTCCTCCTCGGTGACGACCGGCGTCTCCTTGGCGATCTCCTCGTGCCAGGCCGTGCGGAGCTCATCGACGTGCTCCTTGGCCTTCGACTCGTCGTCACGGAGGCTGGCGGCGCCCTCGAAGTCCTGGTTGGCGATCGCCTCGTCCTTGCGACGGGTGACCTCCTCCAGCTCGTGCTGCGCCTCCTTGATGTTCGGCGGAGCCGATGAGCTGCGGAGGCGAACGCGCGACCCGGCCTCGTCGATCAGGTCGATCGCCTTGTCGGGCAGCGCGCGGTCGGCGACGTAGCGGACGGAGAGGTCCACGGCTGCGCGCAGCGCCTCGTCGCTCATCTTGACCCGGTGGTGCTCCTCGTAGCGCGACCGGATCCCGAAAAGGATGTCGATCGCCTCGTCGACGGTCGGCTCCTCAACCATCACCGGCTGGAAGCGCCGCTCCAGGGCGGCATCCTTCTCGATGTACTTGCGGTACTCGTCGAGCGTGGTGGCGCCGATGCACTGCAGCTCGCCGCGCGACAGCGGCGGCTTGAGGATGTTCGCGGCGTCGATGGCACCCTCGGCGGCGCCCGCTCCCACGAGGGTGTGCAGCTCGTCGATGAAGAGCACGTTGTCCGTGCTCGAGCGCAGCTCCTCGATGATCTTCTTGAGCCGCTCCTCGAACTCGCCGCGGTACTTGGTGCCAGCCACCAGCGAGCCGATGTCGAGGGTCAGGACCCGCTTGTCGATCAGCGTCTCCGGGACGTCACCGCTCACGATCCGGTGGGCCAGTCCCTCGGCGATGGCCGTCTTGCCGACGCCGGGCTCGCCGATCAGGGCCGGGTTGTTCTTCGTCCGCCGGCTCAGGATCTGAATGACCCGCTCGATCTCCTTCTCCCGTCCGATGACGGGATCGAGCTTGCCGGACCTGGCGGCATCGGTCAGGTTGATGCCGAGCTGATCCAGCGTTGGCGTCTTCGAGGGGCGCTTTGTCTCCTGGGCGGGGGCCGCGCTGCTCGACTGCGACAGGACGTGGATCACCTGGTGGCGCACCTTGTCGAGGTTGACGCCCAGGGACTCCAGCACCCCGGCGGCGATCCCCTCGCCCTCGCGCACGAGGCCGAGGAGGAGATGCTCGGTGCCGATGTAGTTGTGCCCCAGGCGGCGGGCCTCGTCGATGGCCAGCTCGATCACGCGCTTGGCGCGCGGAGTGAGGCCGACCTCGCCGACCACGGGACGGTCGCCACGGCCGATGATGAACTCGACCGCGGTGCGGACCTTCGGCAGCTCGACGTTCATGTTCTCCAGGACGCGGGCCGCCACCCCCTCGCCCTCGCGCACGAGGCCGAGGAGGAGATGCTCGGTGCCGATGTAGTTGTGGTTGAACCGCTGCGCCTCGTCCTGCGCCAGCGTGAGCACCTTGCGGGCCCGGTCTGTGAACTTGTCGAATCGGTCCATGGTCGCGTCCCTGGTTGCTGCGCTCGGAGGGCGGACTTGCCCACCGGCGCACCCTGAGTGTACGGCACCACCCCGGCGTGATGCCCTCCTTCAGTACTACGGTCCGGGGTTCGTTCGCTGCACCTCCGAGGCAGAACCGCGGAAGACCGAGAGGCGGACCCGTCGCAGGGCCCGCCTCACCGGCGCTGGTGCGGTACAGCGGCCGGTTGGCCGCGGATGGTTCGCTAGGCCTTCTCCTTGACCTTGGTCTTCGGGGTCTTTTCGTCCGCCGCCGGCTGCTCTTCGGCCTCCTCGGCCGCCTCGGCCGCCTCGGCCGTTGCCGGTTCGGCCTCCGCGGCAGCCGGTTCCTCCGCGGCAGCCGGTTCCTCCGCGGCAGCCGGTTCCTCCGCGGCAGCCGGTTC
>CAYVLM010000016.1:0-13584 GCA_964452225.1 uncultured Steroidobacteraceae bacterium
TCCTCGAGCTCGCGCTGCCAGGTCGAGTCCGGCCCGAAGGCGAACCCCGGCGCCGACTCGCGGGCGGCGTAGAGCTCGAGCAGCTCGCGGGCGAGGTCGTTCACGGCGCGGGCGACGCGCCGCTTGGTGCGCTCCCACTCGGTCCCGCCCAGCTTCGACAGGCTCGGGGCCGGGCCGCCGGCATAGCGGGTGATGCGGCCGATCTGGTCCGTGGGCAGGAAGATCTTCCCGTCGCCGGCGAAGTCGAGCTGGAGGTACTCCTTGACTGCGCCGGAGTACTCGCGCTGGGTCATGCCTGCGTAGCGCGCCACGCCGTGGTCGACGTGCACCACGAGGTCGCCCGGCTCGAGCTTGCCGATCAGGTCGCGGGTGACGACCTTCTTTGCAGGAACCAGGCGCCGCACGCGGATGGCACCGAAGAGCTCGCGGTCCGTGAGCACCAGGAGGCCCGTCGGCTCGTGGGCGAAGCCGCCGGAGAGCGAGCCGTGCACGAGGCCGATGGCGCCCGCCGGCGGCCGCTCGCGCAGCTCCGCGGTCGCGCTCACCGGGTGGCCGGCCTCCTCCAGGAGCTCGCCAACGCGGCTGGCCTGGTCGGTGGTGACCACCAGGGACCGCCCGCCGGCCGCGAGCCCCGCGATCCAGTCGGCCAGACGCTCGACGCGGCCCGGTACGATGGGCGCCGGGGCGTAGCCGAGCTCGCGCTCGCCCTGCTCGTCGAGGCTCTCTGCGGCCCGCTGCACCAGCTGCTGGAGCCCGCCCACCGCCGCGTAGGGCAGCGGCCAGGCACCCGGCAGCTCGCCCGACGCCACCAGCCGGTCGCGGCGCTCGGTCGCCTGCCGGTCCAGGTCCGCGGCGATCGAGCCAAGCTCGTCGGGATCGGTCAGCACCACGTGGGCGCCGTCGGGGAGATGCTCGTGGGCGGCGACCGAGGTGAGGAGGGCGGCCCAGGTCTCCGCCGCCTCGCCCGGGTCCCCCTGCTCCAGGCGGGCCAGGTCCTCGGCGAGCGCCTCCGAGAGGCCCGCGCCGGCGGGCAGCCGTCCGGCGAGGCTCGCAAAGCCGCCCTGCGGGAGGAACTCGCTCGCAGGAAGGATCAGGGCCCGCTCCAGCCGTCGCCGGCTCGCCTGCGTCATCGGATCGAAGGCCCGCAGCGACTCGAGCTCGTCGCCGAACAGCTCGAGCCGCACGGGGTCGGCGCTCCCGGGGGGCCAGACGTCGACGATGCCGCCGCGGCTGGCGAACTCGCCCACCCCGCTCACCTCGACGACGGGCTCGTAGCCACCGCCCACCAGCGCGGTGAGCAGCTCGTGCTGGGCGATTCGCTCCGTCACCTGCAGCTCGAGGCGGCCGGCGCGCAGCTGCTCGGGGGAGAGCGTGCGCTGGACCAGGGCCAGCAGCGGCGCGATGACGACCAGGCCGCGGGGGCGCCCGGCCAGCTCGGTCAGGACTCGCAGCCGCTCGGCCGACTCCTCGTGCTCGGGAAGAGCCCGCTCGAGCGGCAGGGCGGCGCGCTCGGGGAGGACCCGCACGTGGCCCGCCGTGAGCCAGGCGGCCAGGTCGTCGGCCAGCCGATGCGCTTCCTCGTCGTTGCGCACCACGACGACCATGGAGGTACCGTCCGGAAGGGAGCTGCGGCGGGCAGCCAGGATCGCGGCCCATGCAGCGACCGGTGCACGGGACGAGGCCGGCGTCGCCGTGCTGAGGGCACCGGCCAGGGCAGAGGTCAGGCCGGCGAGCCGGCGATCGGCGCCGCCGCGTCGGGAGGGCGAACCGGCCCGGCCGGGAACGCGGACCGTCACGTGCCGGGCTCGGCGATGTCCAGGCCGTTGAACGCGTTCATCGCGGCCTCGATCCCCTCGCGCAGCCACACCTCGGCGGCGTCCGCGGCGCTCGCGATCGCCTCGGTCGCCAGGTCGCGCTCGGAGGGGTGGAAGGAGGCGAGGACATGGTCGACCGGCTCGCCCGCTCGCCCGATGCCGACCCGGAGCCGCGCAAACTCGTTCGTGCCGAGGACGGCGATGATGTCCCGGAGCCCGTTGTGGCCGCCGGCCGAGCCGGCACGTCGCAGCCGGATCCGTCCCAGCGGCAGGTCGATGTCGTCGGCCACCACCAGCAGGTCCGTCTCGAGCGATGCCTCGGTCTGCCGCAGGGCGGCACGCAGCGGTCCGCCGGAAGCGTTCACGTAGCGCATCGGCTTGACGAGCAGGACCCGGCCCGCCGGATCCGCACGATCGGCCTCCAGGCGAGCCGCGCCCTCCCGGAGACGACCCTGGCCGGTCAGGCCCCAGCGATCCGCGAGCAGGTCGACGACCCGGAAGCCGACGTTGTGACGGGTCAGCCGGTACCGGTCGCCGGGGTTGCCGAGGCCGCAGATCACCTTCATTGCCGACCGATGGTAGCTGTCCGGATGGGGTCGTCGCGGCAGGTTCTCCCAGAGTCGCTATCCTCCTGGCATGGCCTCCACGGCAGGCCTTCGGGCCTGGCTCGGCGAACGGCTGGCCGATCTTCGGGCGGCGGCCTACACCAGCCCCGCGCGGGATCGCCGGCAGCAGCCGACGCGGATCATCGCCGAGCTCGGGATCCGTCCCGGCAGCCGCGTCGCCGATCTCGGGTCGGGCGGCGGCTACTTCACCGTGCATCTCGCCCGCGCCGTCGGTCCGGACGGGGTGGTCTACGCGGTCGACACCGACGAGGCGCTGCTGCGGCGCATCGAGCGGCTGGCGCTCGACCAGGGCCTCGCCGGCATCCGGACGGTCACCGCGGACGAGCACGGGCCCAGCCTGCCGGAGCGCGTCGATCTGATCTTCTGCTCGAACGTCTTCCACCACCTGCCGAACCAGGAGCGCTACTTCGCCGACGCGGCCCGCAGCCTGCTCCCCGGCGGTGCGGTGGTCATCGTCGAGGCGCGGGTCGAGGGCCTCATGGATCGCATCGTTGGACACGGGACACCGGCAGAGCAGATCCGCGAGACGATGGAGCGCGCCGGCTACCGGCGCACGCAGAACCACCACTTCCTGGGCCGGCACTCCTTCCAGGTCTTCCGGACCGTGCCGTGAGCGGCCCGCGAGCCACCAGGGCATGCTCGGCCGACGTGCTGAGCGAGCTCGCCACCGCCTACGCGTCCGAGGTCGGCGCCCTGGCCGGGCTCGTCCTCCAGCACCGGGCGACGGCCGAGGCCGCGCTGGAGCGAACGCTGGTTGCTGCCGCGCGCGACCCTCGGCTCCCGGACGCGCCCGATGCCCGGCGGCTTCACCTCCTCCGGCTCGCATGGCGCGAGACGCTCCGCCACGAGCGTCGAAGCGGCGCCGTTGACCCGCTCCTGGCCGAGCCGGTTGGTGACGGGATGGCGGCCGGCGGCATCCGGCCGGCGGCCCTCCAGGCCGCCATGGCCGAGCTTCCCGCGCGCTCCCGCGCCCTCGTGGCCCTGCGCTTCGTGCTCGACCTCGACGCCGCGCAGCTGGCGGCGGTGGCCGGGGACCGTCCCGGACGGACGATGGAGCGCCTGGACGAGGCGGTCGGGCGGCTGCGCTGGTCACTGACGCGTGACAGCCCGGTCGGCGTCATCGAGGAGCTCGACGATGCCGGATGACTTCACCGAACGGCTGCGGCTCGCCCTGCGTCACGAGGCGCGACGCGCGGCGCCGCCGCTCAACGAGGAGCGCCTGCGGACGCTGGCCGACGCCCCGCCCGATCGCTGGCGACCCTCACGCAGGGCGGTGGCCTCCGGGGGCACCGTTCTCCTGGTTGCGCTGGTCGTCGGCGTCGCGATCCTCGGCCCCGCACCGCGCGGCGGACCCGCTGCCGGCTTGGCCTCGGCACCCCCATCGGCCGGGACACCGTCTCCGGCCGTAGCGGTCAGCTCGGAGCCCGGGCCCATCACCCTCGCGGACTGCCGGATCGAGCCGGTCGACGCGCCGCTCGCCTTCGCCGGGTGGGCCACGCTGGCAACGCTGCATCTCGCCGGCGCGGAGGCGGCGCCGGGCCAGCCGGTCTACGCGCTCGTCACGCTCGGAACAGCCGAGCGGGCCGGGGGGTCCGCGCCGGACGGCGGCCCCAGCACTCCCCGGGTGGCCCGCCGCACCGGGTGCGTCTTCGATCCGGCCACCGGCGGGGTCAGCGAGATCGGCGTGCCGGCGGGCTGGACGCCGCCGCAGATGATCGACGGCTGCCCGGCCTCCCCCGAGGACCAGTTCGCGGGCTACCGCGAGGTCGGCGGCCCGCGGGCCTGGGTCCTGCTGCCGACCGGGACGAAGTCGTGGACCACCGAGTCGTCGGCCACGCTCATCGTCCGCCTGAGCCCATCGCTCCGGGCGGGAGACGCACTGATCCCCTGGGCCCAGGCGCTCGTTGGCGGGGCCCGCGTCGATGCGTCCGCCTGGAACGCCATGACCGAAGCCACCGCTTCACCCTCGGAGGGCGGCGCTGCCGACGCGACGGCCTCACCGCCACCGGCGGCCAGCTACGCGGTCGTCGACCAGCCGATACCCGCGCCGGGATGCTGGGTCCTGAACGTGTCGGTGAACGGCGCCATGGCCGGATCGGCGATCGTCTGGATTGCGGACGGCGCGCCGATCACTCCGGGAGGGGCGACCGCGCCCTGAGCCCGGCCTCGCGCCGGAGCTAGGTTCCCGAGCGCACCGCGTGGCCGTCCCGGTCGAAGAGCGATCCGGGCGTCCAGGCGATCTCGTGGTGCCGACGATGGAGGGTGGTGAGCACCTGGCGCTCGAGCGCCCGCATCTCCGCCTCCTCGTCCAGGTCCGCGTGGTCGTGGCCCAGCAGGTGCAGAGCGCCGTGGATGACGAGCAGCACCAGCTCCTCGAGGACGCTCCACTGACCGCCGGCCGCCGCGCGGACCGCCTGGTCGACGTCGACGACGACGTCGCCGAGGAGCATCTCGCCGGGCGGCGAGATGTCGTCATCGGCCATCCGGGAGCGGCCCGCCTCCACCTCCCAGTTGTGCAGGGGGAACGACAGGACGTCGGTCGGACCCCGTTCGCCCATGTGATCGAAGTTGAGCCTGGTCATCTCCGCATCGGCGACCAGGCTGACCTCGATCTCGCAGACCAGATCCTCGACCGCGACCCGGCACGTCTCGACGAGAGCCGACTCCAGGATCGCCAGGGCGTCCTCGACGGTCACCGGCTCGCAGGCCGCGGCGAGCCGATCCCGCCCCACGCGATCGTGGAATCTGACCGTGCAGCCCATCTGCCGTCATCCTAGGCGCACCCGGAGCGCCGCTCAAGGTCCGTCCGGCACTGGCGGACTCATGCCCGATCAGGCCCGCTGGCCGCCCCCCGTCTCCCGGCGCTGCTCGATGGGCGTGACGTTGTCGGGGTACTGGATCCGGCTGTGGTACATGCCGAGCAGCTGCTGCACGAACGCCTCCTTGATCTGGCTCAGGTTGTGCAGGGTCAGCTCCGCATCGTCGAGCTGGCCGTCCTCCACCCGCGCGTCAACGATCCGGTCGACCATGGCCCGGATCGACGCCTCGTCCTTCTTTTCGAGCGAGCGCACGGAGGCCTCCACGCCATCGGACAGCATGAGGATCGCCGCCTCGCGGCTCTGCGGCTTGGGGCCCGGATAGCGGAACGCGTCACGATCGACGGCCTCCGCATGGCCGCCCGCTTCCCGAACCGCCTTCCCGTAGAAGTAGCTCATGACGCTGGTGCCGTGGTGCTGCGGGATGAAGCCGATGATCTGCACCGGCAGCCCGTGCTCGTACCCGAGGTCGATCCCGTCGCGGATGTGCGCGGCAATGATCCGGGCGCTCGTCTCGGCATCCAGGTCGTCGTGGATGTTGTGCGCCCCGGCCTGGTTCTCGATGAACGCCAGCGGGTTTTTCATCTTGCCGATGTCGTGGTAGTAGGCCGCGACACGCACCAGCAGCGGGTCGGCGCCGATCGTCTCGGCCGCCCGCTCGCCCAGGTTCCCGACCATCACCGCGTGGTGATAGGTGCCCGGCGTCTCGAGAAGGAGCCGTCGCAGGAGCCGGTTCGACGGGTTGGCCAGCTCGAGCAGCTGGAAGACGGTCATGATCCCGAACAGGTTGCCGAGGACGGCGAAGCTGCCCACGGCGAGGACGACCGAGAGGAAGGCGTTGACGAGCCCGGCGCCACCCAGCTGCACTACGCCCGTCAGGTCCGTCTGGTCAAGCAGCCCGAAGGCGCTGACCACCGCGATGTTCGTCATGGCCAGGAAGAGCCCCGCCCGGAGGAAGGCGTTGAGCCGCTCGGCGCGCATGATGCCCAGGAGCGCCGTCATGCCGCCGGCCAGCACGTAGACCGCCGGCTCGAGCCCGTTGGGGTTCACGACTCCCGCGATCACCGCCAGCAGCGCAGCCATGACCGCTCCCGCGTAGCCCTCGAGCAGGATCCCGATCAGGAGCACGGTGGCCGAGGTCGGCACGACGTACGTCCAGACCGACCGATCCCCCGCGACCCGGATGGCGACCGCGCTCACCAGCAGGGCGAGGCAGAAGAGGAGAAGCGAGCGGTTTCGATGCCAGATCGCGGGCTGGAAGCGCCAGAAGAACGCCACGAGCAGGATCGCGAGCACGACCGAGAGGAGCCCGTTGCCGAGCACGGTCGTGAGCTCCAGGCGGGGCCGGGTGAGCCCGAACTGGTTGAGCTCTTCCATGATGAGCGCGGTGACCACCTGGCCCTTGCTCACGATGGTCTGGCCCTGCTGAACCGTGACCTTAACGGGCGCCACCGCGTCGCGCGCCGCCTGGCGAGCCTGCTCGGTGAGCGTCGGGCTGAGCTGCTCGTTGGCGGCTACGAACCCGGCGGCAAGATCTCCCGCGATGGTGCGGTCCGTGCCCGAGAGGTCGGTGGTGATCGCGGCCGCGACCTGCTGGCGCACCGCTGCCAGCTCGTCGGCCCGCACCGATCCGGCCTCGGTCGCCGACAGGACGTCGCGGGCGTCTGCCGCCAGGTTCGTCCAGCGCGCCTTCGGCAGGGCTGCCACCTGCGCGATCTCGTCTGTGGTCAGGCGGGTGCCGACGGCCTGCTGCAGCGCGGTCACGACCTGGTCACCGGACAGCTGACCGTCATCTCGCTCCTGGAGGATCTGGCCGACCCGCTCGACGAGCACGTCGAAGGCGTTCAGCTGGGTCGAGGCGATGTCCTGCCGTGGCGCAATCTGCGCGTACTGGGGAGCGACCTGCGCCGCCGCCTGCTCCTGCGCCGCCTCCGTCTGCGAGTCGCTCTGGAACTCGATCGTGCGGGGGGCGCTGACATCGACCTGCGCGACCTGGTTGAGCTCGAAGGTCACCTGGCCCGGCGTCAGGTCGAGCGTCAGGATGGCGGTCAGCGCCGCGGTGATCAGCAGCGTCATGAACACCGCTCTGGCCAGCGGGCCCCGCCCGAGATGGACGTCGCGCTCGGTGAGCGTCCGGGGCATGAACATCAGCTGATCCGGCGCTACGCGCCGGCCTCCCCGGAGAGCAGCCGCCGCACCGTGTCGCTCACCTGCCGGCCGTCGGCCCGGCCACGGACCTGCGGGATGAGGCGACCCATGACCCGGCCCAGGTCGGCGACGGTGGAGGCCCCGGTCTCGGCGATCACGGTCCTCGCCAGCGCCTCCAGCTCATCGGTCCCGAGCTGTGCCGGCATGAACTCGGCCAGGATCGCCGCCTCGGCTTCCTCGTCCTCGGCGCGCTCGGGATGCCTGACCGCGCGAAACAGCTCCGCCGACTCGTGACGCTGCTTGACCTGGCGCGCGAGCACCTCGACGAGCTCGTCGTCGGCCAGGTCCCGATGCAGCTCGATCTTCCGGTTGTGGGCAGCCGCCATAACCATGCGCAGCGTCTGCGTGCGACGGCTGTCGCGCGCTCTCATCGCGTCGCGCATGGCGCCCTCGATACGGTCGAGCAGGGTCATGGCTGAACCAGTGCTGGAGCGGGGTGCGGCGCCATCGGTCTCGACGGCACCTTCCGCCCGCGTTCTAGGCGTGCGTCTGGCGCTACTGGCGGGAAGCCTTGCGCTTCTTGGCTTCCTTGCGCTTTCGCTTCACGCTGGGCTTCTCATAGTGCTCGCGGCGCCGTGCCTCAGCCAGGATTCCCGACTGCTGGATCTTCTTGTTGAAGCGGCGCAGCGCGCTCTCGAACGTCTCGTTCTCGCCCACGCGGACCTCTGCCAAACAGCTCGCCTCCTCTCTGCCGTTGAGTCGTGCCGCCCTCGTGGCCGCGTGACAGCGACCCGTGCGAAGGGCACACAGGCCGCGCCACTCTAGCAGCGGGGTGGGAGAGGGTCAATCGAGAGTGCATTGCACCCACCGCAGCCATGACATAGACTGACTGACGGTCAGTCAGTTAGAGGTACCTATGGCGAGACGATCCGGCGCTCCTGGCAGAGAGAGGACGCGGCAGGCGCTCGTCGACGCCGCCATCGCCCAGCTCCGCGAGCGGGGGCTGTCGGCAGCATCGGTCGACGACATCGTCCGAACCGCCGGAGTGGCCAAGGGCACCTTCTACCTGTACTTCGACACGAAGGACGACGTGGTCAACGCCGTCGCCGAACGGACCGTCCAGGGCGTCGGCGAGCTGGTCGAGGCGGCCCTCGTCGACCGGAGCCGCTCCCCCGTCGAGCGAGTGCTCGCCCTCGGCCGGGCGCTCAGCCAGGTCGGGCGCGAGCCGTACGAGCAGGAGCTGATCGAGGTCTTCCACCGACCGGAGAATCGTGCCGTCCACGACCGGGTGGGCGAGCGCGCCGTCGACCGCATCGCCCCCGCGCTCGAGAGCGTCATCCGTGAGGGAATCAACTCCGGCGTGTTCATCGCGCAGGAGCCGGCGAGAGTCGTCCGCTACGTCCTCGCCTGCTTCGGGACGCTTCACGACGTGATCCGGGACCCGGCCGAGGCACCCGCTGCCCTCGAGGAGCTGAACGCGTTCACCCTGCGGGCGCTGGGCGCAGATCGGAGCGCACGGCCGTGACCGATCTGGTGGTCTCGACGACCGGCCTGACCAAGGAGTACCGCGGTGGCGTCCTTGCCGTCGACCATGTCGACCTGCGCGTGGCGCGGGGCGAGATCTACGCCTTCCTGGGGCTCAACGGGGCGGGCAAGTCGACCACGATCCGCATGCTCCTGGGCATGATCTCGCCGACCGAGGGAAGGGCCGAGCTGTTCGGCGAGCGTGTCCGGCCCGATGCCGGTGCCCTCTGGCGACGCGTGGGCCACCTCGTCGAGACCGCCACGGCGTACCCCGACCTGACGGTGCGCGAGAACCTGGACGCAGCCCGACGCCTCGGGGGAATCGCTGATCGCAGCGCCGTGAGCCGCGAGATCGAGCGGCTCGCCCTGGGCCAGTACGCGGACCGCCGCGCCGGCACCCTCTCCCTCGGCAACCTCCAGCGCCTGGCCGTCGCCCGCGCCCTGCTCGCAGAGCCGGATCTCCTCATCCTCGACGAGCCCGCCAACGGCCTCGATCCGGCGGGTCTCATCGAGATGCGGGAGCTGCTCACCGCCCTGGCCCGTGAGCGTGGGGTGACCGTCTTCGTCTCGAGCCACCTGCTCGCCGAGGTCGATCGCTTCGCGACCCGTGTCGGGATCGTCCACCAGGGCCGCCTCGTCGAGGAGCTCGACTCGGCGGCGCTCGAGCGCCATCGAGATCCGCGCCTGGAGGTCGGCGCGCGAGACCTCGACCGCGCGGCCGCGGCGCTGCGTGCCGCGGGCATGGTCCCCGAGCTCTCGAACGGGAGCCGGCTGCTGGCGCTGCGCGATCGCCGGGCCCTGGCGGGTCCCGACGAGGTCGCGCGGATCCTCGTCGCGGCGGATGCGGCGCCCACCCATCTCGCGGTCGGGCGCGAGACGCTCGAGGACCACTTCATGCGGCTCACCGGCAGGGCGGCGACATGAGCGCGCTGTGGACCGCAATCGGCGTCGAGCTGCACAAGGCGCGGCGCTCGCGCGTCCCGTGGGCGATCGGCATCGGCTTCTCGCTGGCGCCCCTCATCGGCGGGCTCTTCATGGTCATCCTCAAGAACCCGGAGGCCGCGCGCCGGCTCGGGCTCCTGGGCACAAAGGCACAGCTCGTGGGCGGGACCGCCGATTGGCCGACCTTCCTGAATCTCGTCGCCCAGGCGCTCGCCATCGGCGGGGGCATCCTCTTCGCCTTCCTGGCGGCCTGGGTCTTCGGCCGCGAGTTCGCCGACCGCACCGTGCGCAGTGTCCTGGCGATCCCCACCCCGCGCTGGGCGCTCGTCGTGTCCAAGGCGATCGTCGTCACGATCTGGGGGATCGCCATCAGCGCCTGGGTGACGCTGCTGGGGTTCGTGGTCGGTGGGCTGGTCTCGATCCCCGGCTTCAGCGCGGAGCTGGCGTGGCGGTCGGTCGGCACCCTGGCCCTCATCGCGGTGATCGGCATCGCGCTGCAGACGACCACCGCCTTCTTCGCCTCGGCGGGCCGCGGCTACATCGCTCCCCTGGCCTGGGCCATGGGAATGCTGGTCGCAGCCCAGGTCCTCGCGGTTCTCGGCCACGGGGCCGTCTTTCCCTGGGCCGTACCGGCGATCATCTCCGGTGCGGCCGGGCCGCACGGCGAGACGGCCACCCTGGCCAGCTACCTGCTGGTCGGCGTCACCGTCGCCATCGGCCTGGCGGCGACCATCGCCTGGTGGGAGAGGGCCGACCACACGGGCTGAGACGCCGACCGTCCTCCCGCCCGGGGACGCTCAGGGCCGGGCGGAGATGCGGTGGGCGGTCCCCGGGAGGACGACGAGCTCCTCATCGCCAATCGCGACCTGGGCCGGGGGTGCGCTGCGCGGATGCGAGCGCAGGCTGACCCCGTCCGGCCGGATCTCCAGCTGCATGCGCTGCCCGCGGTAGTGGATCGCCAGCGACAGCGCCCGGATGTCGTCGGGAAGGCTGGGATCGATCACGAGCGTGTCGTCGCGCACCTCGACGCCCCCGTAGCAGCGCTGGACCAGGTCGACCGTTCCGGCCATGGCACCCAGGTGGATCCCCTCTGGGGTGGTCCCGCCCTGGATGTCGGCCACGTCGCTCTCGAGCGCTGCGGCGAACGAGGCCCACGACTGCCGGCGGTCGAGCCGAGCGAGGACCCACGCGCTGACCAGCCGGGAGAGGGTCGAGCCATGGACCGTCCGCTCCAGGTAGTACCGGACGTTGCGCTCGATGTCCATCGCGGGGTCGAACGCGTAGCCGAGGCGTCCGAGCAGATCTGCCAGCTCCGGTCCCGAGAGAAGGTAGAAGAGCATGAGGACGTCGGCCTGCTTCGAGACCCTGTACCGATTCGGGCTGTCGCCCTCCGCCTCGAGGATCCGGTCGAGCCGCTGGATGTCGCCGTAGCGGTCCCGGTACGCGGTCCAGTCGAGCTCCGCCAGGTTCTCGTACCCCTGGAACTGGCTGATCAGCCCGTCGTGAAACGGCACCAGCATCCGCCGGCTGAGGAGCTCCCAGCGCTCAACTTCGTCCGAGGTCAGCTCGAGCGCGCGCCACAGCTCGTCAAGGTCGGGTCCGCCGAGCAGGTCGATGATCTCGAGCGCCCGGCACAGGACCCAGGCGGCCATGACGTTGGTGTAGGCGTTGTTGTCGAGGCCCGGACGGTCGGCATCGGGGTAGGCGTCGTGATACTCGTCCGGGCCCATGACCCCGCGGATCTCGAATCGGTCGCTTCCCGGCTCCTGGACGGCGGCGCTCGACCAGAAGCGGGCAACCTCGATCACGAGCGGCGCCCCGCGGAAGCGCAGGAACTCCACATCCCCGGTCGCCGCGAAGTAGCGCCACGCGTTGTAGGCGACTGCGCTGCCGATGTGGCGCTGGAGGTGTGAGTGGTCCGGCAGCCATCGGCCCGACCTCGGGTTCAGGTGGAGCTGCTGGCTCTCCTCCCTCCCGTCGCTGCCGCTCTGCCAGGGGAACATCGCGCCCCGGTAGCCGGCCGTCCGGGCCGCCCGCCGCGCCTCGGGCAGCCGGCGATGCCGGTACTCGAGGAGCGCCCGGCTCAGCACCGGGAGACGCAGGTTCAGGAACGGCAGGATGAAGAGCTCGTCCCAGAAGATGTGCCCGCGATACGCCTCGCCATGCAGCCCGCGGGCAGGGACGCCCACGTCGAGGTCGATCGAGTGCAGCGAGACCGTCTGGAGCAGGTGGAAGACGTGCAGGCGGAGTATCAGCTGGGCGCGCTCCGGTCCCTCGATCCCGGTGTCGCACCGACTCCACAGGTGGTGCCAGGCAACCTCGTGGCGCGAGAGCAGCTCCCGGAATCCACCCGAGCGTCCGATCCAGGTCCGCGCCTCGAGAGCCGCGTCGTAGGTCGCCGCATCACGATTGGTGTAGATGCAGGCCACCTTTTCCACCACGGCCGGCTTGCCGCGCCGCAGGTCGAGACGCAGCTCGCTCCCCACCTCGCCGGGGGTATCGATCGGCTGGCGAGCGGTTGCATCCGCGCCGCGCGTCACGGTGGTGCGCACCGCGAGGGCGATCCGCTGATGCGACCCCCTGGTGAGCACCTCGAGCCACACCGATCCGTCCTCCCCGATCCCCTGGGCGGTCACCTCCAGATGATCGCCACGCAGCTCGTGATAGCGGGCAACACCATCGTTCGTGATCCGCCCGTCGATGGACGAGCGGATCTCCAGTGGGCCCTCCCAGTCCTCGGCCACGAAGGTGGTCTCCAGCGCGGCGAGGTGCATGTCGGCCATGCTCACGATCCGGCGCTGGGTCACCAGGGTCAGACCGCCCAGCGCATCGCGCACGCGCAGCGTGCGCGACAGGAGACCTCGCTGCAGGTGGAGCTCCTGGGCGTAGTCCACGAGCTCGGCCGATGCGGGGTCGAACCAGGCCAGGCCCGGGCGGCGGAACGTGAACGGAAGCCAGTTCGGGATGTTCACGAGGTCCTCGTTCTCCACCTCCCGCCCCGCGATCGTGGTGGTCAGCCGGTCATACAGGCCGGCGAGGTAGGTGCCCGGATAGCTGTGCTCTCCGGCGGTCGCCTCGGGAGCCGCGCCGCGCGTCGCGACATACCCGTTCCCGAGGGTGCAGATCGCCTCCCGCAGCCGTTCCGTGTCCGGGTCGTACCCCTCGTAGACCAGGGTCCACCCGTTCACGTCTCGGGCTCCCCGGGGACCAGCTCGTCCAGGTCGCCGACCACGAGGTCGGCACCGGCCTCCTGCAGCGGACGACGCCGATCACCAGGCCGAACTCCCCGCGCCGACCAGCCTCCACGCCGGCGATCGCATCCTCCACGATCGCGGCCTGCGCCGGAGGCACCGCCAGCCGGAGCGCCGCCTCCAGGAAGATCCCCGGATCCGGCTTGCCCGCCAGCCCGAGCTCCGCCGTGTCGATGCCGTCGACCCGCACGTCAAAGAGATCGAGGACGCCTGCGCTGCGCAGCACCTCGCGCATGTTGCGACTGGCGGAGATGGCCGCGCATCGGATGCCGCGGGCGCGCAGGGCCCGCACGAGCACCACCGTCGAGGCGTACGGCTCAACCCCATGCTGGCGGATTCGCGCCAGGAAGTAGGCGTTCTTCCGGTTCCCCAGGCCGCAGATCGTCTGACGCTCGGGAGCATCGGACGGATCTCCCTCCGGCAGCTGGATGCCGCGACTGCCCAGGAAGTCCCGCACGCCGTC
>CAYVLM010000017.1:0-4580 GCA_964452225.1 uncultured Steroidobacteraceae bacterium
TCCGGTCCGACCCAGCTGCCGGCCTGCTTGGCCTGCTCCCCGAGGACGTCGCGCAGCGCCCGGTGCAGCAGATGGGTGGCGGTGTGGTTGCGGGCCGCGGCCCAGCGGGCCTCGGGGTCCACGCGCGCCTCCACGGCCTGGCCAACGGCCATCGATCCGTCCAGCCGGCCGAGATGGATGATCGCGTCACCGGCCCGCTGCGTGTCGTCGACCTCGAAGCGCCCGACAGGACCGACCAGGGCACCGCGATCGCCCACCTGTCCGCCGCCCTCGGGGTAGAACGGCGTCCGATCGAGCACCAGCTGGGCCGGCTGGTCCTCCTCGTCGGGCAGGTGCAGGCCGGTGATCACGACGACATCGGCCTCGGTCCGGTTCGGGTAGCCGATGAACTCGCTCGCCAGGCCGGCCAGGGAGGGTTCCACGCTCAGCGTCGCGCGGCGCGTGGCCCGGGACCGGCGGCGCTGCTCGGCCATGGCGGCGTCGAAGCCCGCGCGGTCCACCTCCACGCCTGACTCGGCCGCCATCTCCACCGTCAGGTCGATCGGGAAGCCGAACGTGTCGTGGAGCCGGAACGCCTCCGCTCCCCCCATCACGCCGCCACGACCGACCCCCGCGACGAGCTCGGCGAGCCGCTCGCTGCCGGCCTCCAGGGTCCGCGAGAACTTCTCCTCCTCGGCGGTCACCGCCTCCGTGATCCTGGCGCGTCCGGCGCTGAGCTGCGGATAGGCCTCGCCCATCAGGTCGATCACCGCCCGGCACGTCTCGGCCAGGAACGGACGGGTGATGCCCAGCAGGCGGCCGTGCCGCACGGCCCGCCGCATGATCCGTCGCAGGACGTAGCCCGCGCCCTCGTTGGAGGGGGTCACCTCTTCGCCGATGAGGAAGGTCATCGCCCGCGAGTGGTCGGCCACCACCTGGTAGCTGAAGCGCTCGCTCTCGACCGTCTCGGGATCGTGGCCGATGAGCGCCGCCAGGCGCGCGATGATCGGCTCGAAGAGATCGGTCCGATAGTTGCTGTCCACACCCTGCATCACCGACGCGACGCGCTCGAGCCCCATCCCGGTGTCCACGCTCCGGAAGGGCAGGGGCGTCAGCGAGCCATCTCCCGCACGGTCGTACTGCATGAAGACCAGGTTCCAGATCTCCAGGTAGCGCGGGCACTGCTCGGAGTGGTCCGGGACGCAGAAGTCGCCCTCGCTGAACTCCGCACCCCGATCGTAGTGGACCTCGCTGCACGGCCCGCACGGCCCGGTGTCGCCCATGCGCCAGAAGTTCTTCTCGTCGCCTTCGGCCACGTTCCCCCAGCGAGCGATGCGCTCGGGCGGAAGGCCGATCTCCTCGGTCCAGATCCGGTAGGCCTCGTCGTCGTCGGTGTAGGTGGTCGCCGCCAGGCGGTCGCCCGGGATGCCCAGCTCGGCGGTCAGGAACTCCCAGGCCCAGCGAATCGCCTCGCGCTTGAAGTAGTCCCCGAAGCTCCAGTTGCCGGCCATCTCGAAGAGCGTCTGATGCCGGGGGGTGCGGCCGACCTCCTCGAAGTCGTTGTGCTTGCCCGCGACCCGCAGCACGGGCTGCACGTCGACCGCTCGCGCGTAGCCGCGCTTCTCCTCGCCGGTGAGAACCCGCTTGAACTGGACCATGCCCGAGTTGACGAAGAGGAGCGTTGGGTCGTCACGGGCGAGGAGCGGCGCCGGGGGCACGCGGGTGTGCCCGCGCTGCTCGAAGAAGCGCTGGTATCGCTCGCGAATCTCGGTCCCCGAGAGCTGCTGCATCGTCGGTCCTGTCTGGAATGGATGGCTCCTGGCACGGCAGGAGCCGGTGGTCACCGGCTCCGGGTACGACGGCGGGCTGGCCCCGGGACGCTCAGGAGGCGGCGGTCTCCGACTCGGTGTTGTGCACTGCCGCGGGGACCGCGTCCGGCTCGTCCCCTTCCTCCGGCGCGAGCATCTCGGCCCGGGCGATCTCCGCCGCGGCCCGGCCCTCGCTCACCGCGTCGTCGAACGCCGTGCGACGACCGTCAACGAACTCGCCGACCTGCTCGCGCAGGCGTGTTCCCGGCTCTGGAGCCATCAGCAGACCGATGGCGGCGCCGACCAGCCCTCCGATCGCCACGCCGGCCATGAAGCTGCCGACCCCGGAATCCTTCATCTGACTGCGCCACCCCTGCGTGCGTTGGCCCTGATTCTACGCATCACGGGCCCTCGGCGGGCGGAGCCGGCTGCGGCACGACGGCGGCAAGCAGGAGGGTCACCAGCATCGCGAGCTGCGCGACGATCGACGCCGACGCGAACTCGAAGTCGCCGATGCGTACCAGGTTGACCGAGAGCCGCTCGCCGATGGCGTTCCCGGCGATGGTGCCCAGCAGGGCCGCCAGCGCCAGCACGAGCACCACGCGACCCCATCGGCCGCGGATCGCGATGAAGACAAACAGGTTCAGCGCGGCGGTCAGCAGCACCAGGACGAGCCAGGTGATCATTCGCCCGCGGCTGCCGGACCGTCGATCCTCCCTCCCCCCAGGCATTCGGCGCCGTCGTAGAGGACCGCCGCCTGCCCCGGCGCCGGCGCCCAGACCGGCTCGGTGGCCTCGACGGCGAACCGGTCAGCGGACAGCATCGTCACCATGCACGGCACGTCTGGCGCCCGGTGGCGGATCCGGACCCCGGCGGCGAACCGCTCGCCGGGCGGATGCCCGGCCACGAAGCGACTGTCGCTGGCCGTGAACCGGGTCCGGGCCACCTGGTCGCGGGTGCCGACCACCACGGTGTTGGTCGCGGGCCGGATCTCGCGCACGTACACCGGCTCGCCCAGGGCCACCCCCAGCCCGTGGCGCTGGCCGACGGTGAAGTGCGCGTACCCGCTGTGCTCGCCAACCGCCCGGCCGGTCCCGTCGAGAATCGGACCCGGCTCGCCCGCGTACCCGCGTCGCTCGGCGAGCAGGGACCGGTAGTCCCCTGCGGGCACGAAGCAGATCTCCTGGGACTCCGGCTTGGCGGCGGTCGGCAGGTCGAGCTCGCGGGCCAGCGTTCGGACCTCGGGCTTCGTCATCTGGCCCAGGGGAAAACGCGTCGAGGCCAGCTGCTCCTGGGTGAGGACCCACAGGAAGTAGGTCTGGTCCTTGTTCTCGTCGGCGGCGCGCAGCAGGTGCCATCGGCCGTCGCGCCACTCGATCCGCGCGTAGTGCCCGGTCGCCACCGACGACGCTCCGTAGGCCCTGAGGCCCCGTCGGAGGAGCGCGTCGAACTTGATGTGCTGGTTGCAGGCCTGGCACGGGTTCGGGGTGGCGCCGGCCAGGTAGGCATCGGCGAAGGCGTCGATCACCCGCTCACCGAAGTCGCGCTCCAGGTTCAGGATGAAGAAGGGGATGCCCAGCAGCTGCGCCACCCGGCGCGCATCGTCGGCGGCGTCGGGCGAGCAGCACGAGCGGCGCGTCTCCCACCCCTCCGCTCCGTCGGGGTGGGTGCGCATCCAGACGCCGATGACCTCCTCGCCGCGCTCGGCGCCATCCCTGGCGAGGAGGGCCGCGGCGACGCTGGAGTCGACACCTCCGCTCATGGCGGCAACGATCCGGCTCATCGTGCGCCCGATGATAGCGGGCCGCCGCCCGCCGCTCAGCAGCCCGTGTCTGGAGGCAGGCTGGGCTCCGCGACCCCGTTGGGCAGCGGCATCTGGGAGCTCAGGGCGGAGAAGGCGTTCGCCACCATCCTGTGCACCTTGGCCACGGCTGCCGCATCCAGGTACTCGGGGATCGTCGGCGGATCGAACGCGTAGCGCCGGATGTCCGACGTCCTGACCTGCTGCGCCAGCGCCAGCAGATCCGGCATGTCCTTTGGCGAGAAGTCCGTCCACAGCGAGCTGCCCGCGATGTCGATGAGCTGCGGCAGCTTTGGAGCGAGGGTGCAGGGCTTGATCGCGTTCCGCAGCGCCAGGAGCACCAGCTGCTGGCGCTGCATGCGGTGATAGTCGTCGTCCTGGTGCCGTGAGCGCGCGTAGGCGAGCAGGGTGTGACCATCCATGGTCTGAAGGCCGGCCTTGATGTAGATCGGCACGTCCCCGGCACCGTTCTCGAGCGGGTAGTGCGAGTCGTAGATCGCATACGGGACGTTGATCCTGATGCCCTTTGGTGCGATGGCGTTGACCAGCTTCACGAAGCCGTTCAGGTCCACCACGAGCATGCCATCCACCTGTACGCCGGTCAGCGCGCTGACCGCGCCCTGCAGGGCCAGGTAGCCGCGCGCGTTCCCGCCCGGGAAGTACTCCGGGTGCGCACCTGCGTAGACGTACAGGGCGTTGAGCAGCTGCGGGAAGCAGCCGCACTTGAAGGCCTTGGCGCTCGCGGGACCGAGCGGCACGTTGATCAGGTTGCGCGGAATGCCGAAGAACGCGGCGCGGCCCGTGGTGATGTCGACGCTGAGCAGGATCATGGTGTCGGTCCGAAGCGACCATCGCCCGGGGCCGGCGTCCCCGCCCACCAGCAGCATGTTCAGATGGCCGTCCGCCGCCCAGGGCGCCAGCGGGACCGGCGTGGCCATCGGCGTCGGCTCGGGCGTTGGCTGACGCTCTCGCCCTGCTGCCGGCGAGCGCGC